>NZ_JACVVH010000011.1:0-118044 GCF_016647865.1 Pseudomonas sp. S60
ATCGCGAGCTTTGCTCGCTCCTACGCTTGTTTCGGGCCAGTAACGCCTGTGAGGGCGCGCGCGACCGCTCTGTTTGCACGGCAAGAGATCGCGCCATGCGCCAAGGCGTTCGCGCGGCTGGCCTCACACGTCCAACACCACCTCTCCCAAATGCCCCCCAAAGGGCCCGAAACTGCGCTCGACCATCCGCCGCCTGCCCTCGGCATCCACAATCAGCACTGTACTCGCCCGGGTGCCGTAGTTCTGGCTGGCGATGAACACGCTGGACAGCAACCTCTCTGTTGCCAGCCCCACGCCTGTCTCCGGTAATTCACCGTCAGCAGCAGGCTGGTTATCCGCCAGCAATGCCAGCAGCACTTCCGGCTCGGCCGTTTCCAAAAGATTTTCCAGCCGGCTGCGTGCCTTCACCAGCTTTGGCCACGGAGTATCCAGGCCCCCATTGGAAAGCCCGTAGACCCCGGCCCCCAGCAGACGCGGTGCAGCCTCCCGGGCATTCACATAGCCCAGCCGCTGCCCATCACCTACCAACAGGTTGAACCCGGAATACTGGCCGCTACGGCCGGCCACCTCGTCCAGGTATGCCTCAACCCCCAGTTCACCCTGCAGGTAAGCCGCAACCAGCTCGCCCCGTGATCGGGGGCCAAGGGGCTGGCCGGGGTCACGAATGTTGGTCAGCGCTGCGAACCGCCCCCGGGGCCCCACACCCAACCAGGTTCCACCCGCTTCCAGATCGCGGCCCGCATGTACGCCGGGGGCATCACCCCATGGGGCAAGGGCCTGGGTAGGGCGGGCATAGAACTCGTCGCGGTTGCCCGCTACGATCAGCGGCAGGGCATGCCCTGGCCGCCAGGCGAATACGATCAGGCACATGGGCCCGGCCTCCCTGTTTTCTGCCACTGTACCCAGGGTAACAATGCAGATCCATCGTGATGCAGAGTTCACTAGAGCGCCAAGGCCGGCTTCCGTTACCATGCCGGATTGATTTTTCGGGGGATGCCGAATGGAATTCGTGCTCTATCTGCTGTTGGGTGCATGCGCCGGGGTACTGGCCGGGCTGTTCGGCGTGGGGGGCGGGATCATCATCGTGCCCGTGCTGGTGTTCAGCTTCACCTTGCAGGGCTTCGATGCCTCGGTGCTGACACATCTGGCGGTCGGCACCTCACTGGCAACCATCGTCTTCACCTCGATCAACGCCGTGCTCGAACACCACCGCAAGCGCGCGGTGCAGTGGCCCATCTTCGCCTGGATGACATTGGGTATCCTGCTGGGCGCCGGTATCGGCGCCAAGACGGCCTCGTTGATCCAGGGGCCGATGCTGCAGAAGATCATCGGCGTATTCGCCCTGGTCATCGCTGTGCAGATGGCGCTGGACCTCAAGCCCAAGGCCAGCCGTGGTATCCCGGGCAAGCCTGGGCTGATCGCGGCCGGTGGCGTCATTGGCTGGGCCTCCGCCATCTTTGGCATCGGTGGGGGCTCACTGACCGTGCCGTTCCTCACCTGGCGCAGCCTGCCGATGCAGCAGGCGGTGGCCACATCCTCGGCCTGCGGCCTGCCCATTGCCGTGGCCAGTGCGCTCAGTTTCATGGTGTTGGGCTGGCACGAGGCAAACCTGCCGCCCAACAGCGTCGGGTATGTGTACCTGCCGGCACTGGTGGGTATCGCAGTCACCAGCATGTTTTTCGCACGTTTTGGCGCGCGCCTGGCTCATAGGCTGTCGCCACGCCTGCTCAAGCGCCTGTTTGCGGCACTGCTGTTCAGTGTCGGCCTGAGTTTTTTGATTTGAACCAAGAGGAAGTTACATGCTGCCTTACCCGCAGATAGATCCCGTGGCGGTGGCCCTGGGGCCATTGAAGATTCACTGGTACGGGCTGATGTACCTGGTTGGCATCGGCGGCGCCTGGCTGCTCGCCACGCGGCGCCTGAACCGCTTCGATCCCACCTGGACCCGGGAAAAGCTCTCCGACCTGGTGTTCTGGCTGTCGATGGGGGTAATTGTCGGTGGGCGGCTGGGCTATGTATTGTTCTACGACCTGCACGCCTACCTGTCCAACCCCACCCTGATCCTTGAGGTATGGAAGGGCGGCATGTCGTTCCACGGCGGCTTCATCGGCGTGATGCTGGCGGCGCTGTGGTTCGGCAAGCGCAACAACAAGTCGTTCTTCGAACTGATGGACTTCGTTGCCCCACTGGTACCCATCGGCCTGGGCGCAGGGCGCATTGGCAACTTCATCAACGCCGAGCTGTGGGGCAAGCCTACCGACGTGCCTTGGGCGATGATCTTCCCGCCGTTCAGCGACCCGGCGCAGCTGCCGCGCCACCCGTCGCAGCTGTATCAGTTCGCGCTGGAAGGCGTGGCGCTGTTCGCCATTCTCTGGCTGTTCTCGCGCAAGCCCCGGCCAACCATGGCGGTGTCCGGTATGTTCGCCTTGTTCTACGGCATCTTCCGCTTCATCGTGGAGTTCGTACGTGTGCCGGACGCCCAGCTGGGCTACATCGCCTGGGGTTGGCTGACCATGGGTCAGATTCTCTGCGTGCCCATGATCCTGGCTGGCCTTGGCCTGATCTGGTGGGCTTATAATCGCAAGCCCACGGCGACACCCGCCTGATTAATCCCACGGCAGGGGCGATCCCCCTGCCGTATTTGCTACAGGTAAGCCATGAAACAGTATCTGGACCTGGTCCGCGACGTCATCGACAACGGCACGCTGCAGGAAAACCGCACCGGCATCCGCACCATCAGCCTGCCAGGTGCCATGCTGCGCTTCGACCTGCAAAAAGGCTTCCCCGCCATCACCACCCGCAAGCTGGCGTTCAAGTCGGCCATAGGCGAAATGGTCGGGTTCTTGCGCGGCGTACGTAACGCGGGTGAATTCCGTGAACTGGGTTGCAAGGTCTGGGACCAGAACGCCAACGAAAATGCCCAGTGGCTGGCCAACCCGTTCCGGCAGGGGCATGACGACCTGGGCGAGATCTACGGCGTGCAATGGCGCCAATGGCCGGGCTACAAACGCATCCCGCTGAGCAACCCGGCGGCCATCGAGAAAGCCGAGCTGGCAGGTTTTCGCCGCATTGCTCAGGACGAAGAAAACGGCGTGGCGTTTGTCATCCTGTACAAGGCCATCGATCAGGTGCGTCAGTGCCTGGACACCATCGCCAACGACCCGGGCAGCCGGCGCATCCTGTTCCACGGCTGGAACTGCGCCCAGCTGGATGAAATGGCGCTGCCGCCGTGCCACCTGCTGTACCAGTTCCACCCTAACGTCGAAACCCGCGAGATTTCCCTGACGTTGTACATTCGCTCCAACGACCTGGGCCTGGGCACACCGTTCAACCTGACCGAGGGCGCGGCGTTGCTGTCGCTGTTCGGCCGACTGACCGGTTACACCCCGCGCTGGTTCACGTATTTCATTGGCGATGCCCATGTGTATGAAAACCACCTGGACATGCTCAACGAGCAGCTCAAGCGTGAGCCGCTGGAGGCGCCCAAGCTGGTGATCAGCGACCGCGTGCCGGCGTTTGCCGAGACTGGCAAGTACGAGCCGCAGTGGCTGGAGCAGATCGAGCCGGGCGATTTCTGGCTGGAAGGGTACGAGCACCATGCGCCGATGACAGCGCCGATGGCGGTCTAGCGTACAGAATCAGTGGCCGTGGCTTCGGCCGACATGTGAATGCTCCACATCAGGCACTGAAACCGCGCCATTGGTCTCCAGCTGTTGCAAGATCGCGCATTCTGCCCCCTGCCTGTTACAGCGGCGGCGCAGGTCCACCAGTTGCTCCTGCAACGCTACCAGGCCGTCGATGCGTGCCTGGACGTGCTCGATATGCTCGTCGATCAGCGCGTTCACGCTGCCACAGGAGGCCTGGGGGCTGTCGCGCAGTTGCAGCAGGCTGCGTATTTCTTCCAGGGTCATGTCGAGCGTGCGGCAGTTGCGGATGAACGTCAGGCGCTCCACGTGGGCCTGGGTGTATAGCCGGTAGTTGCCATCGGTGCGGGCGGGCTCCGGCAACAGTTGCTCGCGCTCGTAATAGCGGATGGTTTCTACCGCACACTCGGTTGCTTTGGCCAGTTCGCCGATTTTCATCACTCATCCCCCATAATGGCTTGACCCTATAGTGGCTACAGGGTGTTCACTTGGCAACAGGCCATTTAAGGACACCCCATGAACCAGCCTGTCAGCCACGACCACAAGCCTGATCACGACCATGGCGATCACGCCCATAGCCATGCCAGGCACAACCATGCCCCGCATGCGCACGCTTGCTGTGGCTCGCAAGCGGCGCCGGCCCTGGTACAGCTGACCGACAAGGCCAGCGACCAGGCGCAACTGAGCCGTTTCCGCATCGATGCCATGGACTGCCCGACCGAGCAGACGCTTATCCAGGACAAGCTGGGCCGCCTGGCCGGCATCGAGCAACTGGAGTTCAACCTCATCAACCGCGTGCTGGGTGTGCGTCATACCTTGCAGGGTACCGCCGAAATCGAGCGGGCCATCGACAGCCTGGGCATGAAAGCCGAGCCGCTGGGTGACGAGGATGACGGCGCTGCCACTGCCGCCCAGCCGGTGAAGAGCTGCTGGTGGCCGCTGGCCTTGTCAGGCGTGGCGGCGATCGCTGCCGAAATCGTGCACTTTGCTCAACTGGCCCCGCAATGGGTGGTGGCGGCATTGGCACTGGCGGCCATTCTGGGGTGCGGCCTTGGCACCTACAAAAAGGGCTGGATCGCCCTGAAAAACCGCAACCTCAACATCAACGCCCTGATGAGCATTGCCGTGACCGGCGCGTTGTTGATCGGCCAGTGGCCTGAAGCTGCCATGGTGATGGTGCTGTTCACCGTCGCCGAGTTGATCGAGGCACGCTCACTGGACCGCGCACGCAATGCCATCAGCGGGTTGATGCAACTGACGCCGGACATGGCCACCGTGCAACAGGCCGACGGCCAGTGGCGTGAGGTTGATGTGCGCGAAGTGGCCATCGGCGCGCTGGTCAGGGTGCGCCCTGGTGAGCGCATCGGCCTGGATGGCGAGGTCACCAGTGGGCAGTCGAGTGTCGACCAGGCGCCGATTACGGGCGAAAGCCTGCCTGTGGAAAAGGCCGTGGGCGACAAGCTGTTCGCCGGCACCATCAACCAGGCCGGGGCGCTGGAGTTCCGCGCCACGGCGGCCGCCGGCCAGTCGACCCTGGCACGCATCATCAAGGCTGTCGAACAGGCCCAGGGCGCACGTGCGCCTACCCAGCGCTTCGTCGACCGTTTCTCGCGCATCTACACCCCGGTGGTATTTGCCATCGCCCTGGCAGTGGCGGTTCTTCCGCCGCTGTTCACGGATGGCGCCTGGTTCGACTGGATCTACCGTGCGCTGGTGCTGCTGGTGGTGGCCTGCCCCTGTGCCCTGGTGATTTCCACCCCGGTGACCATCGTCAGCGGCCTGGCCGCTGCGGCCCGCAAGGGCATCCTGATCAAGGGTGGCGTGTACCTGGAAGGGGGGCGACACCTGGATTTCCTGGCGCTGGACAAGACCGGCACCATTACCCACGGCAAGCCAGTGCAAACCGACGCTACCGTGCTGCAGCCGCTGTTCGAAGGCCGTGCCCAGGCACTTGCCGCCAGCCTGGGCGGGCGCTCCGACCACCCGGTGTCGCGTGCCATTGCACAGTTTGGCCAGGCACAAGGCGTGGCCACCCAGGAGGTGCAGGACTTCGCCGCACTGGCTGGTCGTGGCGTGCGCGGTACCATCGAGGGCCAGGTGTATCACCTGGGCAATCACCGCCTGGTGGAAGAGCTGGGGTTGTGTTCGCCCGAGCTTGAAGCCCAGCTGGACGTGCTGGAGCGCCAGGGCAAGACCGTGGTGCTGTTACTGGACAGCTCTGGCCCGCTGGCACTGTTCGCGGTGGCCGATACCGTCAAGGAAACCAGCCGTCAGGCCATTGCCGAGCTGCATGAACTGGGCATCAAGACCGTGATGCTGACCGGTGACAACCCACATACTGCCCAGGCCATTGCTGCGGTAGTGGGGATCGACCGTGCCGAGGGTAATCTGCTGCCTGCCGACAAGCTCAAAAGCATCGAAGCGCTGTATGCAGAAGGCCATCGGGTGGGCATGGTCGGTGACGGGATCAATGATGCGCCGGCCCTGGCGCGGGCCGAGGTGGGCTTCGCCATGGCCGCAGCAGGCACCGATACCGCCATCGAAACCGCCGATGTGGCGCTGATGGACGACGATTTGCGCAAGATCCCGGCCTTCATCAGGCTTTCGCGGCAAAGCGCAGCCATCCTCATGCAGAACATCGTGCTGGCCCTTGGCATCAAGGCGATCTTCCTGGCCATTACCTTCGCGGGCATGGCCACCATGTGGATGGCCGTGTTCGCCGACATGGGCGTGAGTTTGCTGGTGGTGTTCAACGGCCTGCGCCTGTTGCGCAAGTAGAGGATACTAACGGCCTGGGGCGTTAAAGCTGCTGGGCCAGCGCGTCCAGTTGCGCTTGCCGTTGTGGCTGGTTCACTTTCGCCCCCGGGTTGAGGGTGGACCACTGCGGATGGGCACGGGCACTGACCAGCGCCTCTGGCAACTTGCCCTGCCGCCAGGCCTTTTCATCCAGCTCACCCAGAAGAATGCTGTGCTGGGCCGCATGCCCCCGGTTTTCCAGCGCCACCAGCAATTGCTGCTGACGCAGGGCCAATAAGCGCAGCACGGTATCGTCAACCGTCAGCTCACGCTTGCCCTTCAGTTTGCCCATCAGCCGTGAACCATAGCTGCGGGCTGTTTGCAGCGCGCCGCCGGCGATGGCCCCGGCCAACGCTGCAGCACCTAACGTCAGGCCGCCGACCAGCAGGTCGACCCCGGCGCCAGCTGCTGCCCCGGCCGCTACGCCACTGCCCAGGCGCACCCCCAGCAGCTTGAGGGTTTCGGGGTTGAACAGGTCGTCACCCCAGCGCCCATCGAGCAGCGGCAGGTCGTTGGCATGGGCATCCTCGCGGCGAAAGGCATACAGCTTCAACAGGGCCTCGACGCAGCGTTGTTCACGCTGGCGCACATCATCACGTAATGCCTCGATGGCCTGGGCTTCTGCCGCAGGCTCGGCCGCGACGCTGCGCCGGCATGCAGCGCAGTCCAGCAGCAGTTCGGCGATCAGGCGTTTGGCGCTTTGCCGGCGGGCCAGGCGCTGCGCCTGCTGGTCGTCGATCAGCCGCTGCAGGTTGGGGCGGGCGTTTTCCAGCAGCAGGGCCAGGCTTTCGTAGAGGCGCCGCTCACCATCCTCAGGCGGGGCCACGCTGTCGAACCGCACCAACGCGTGAAGCCCAAGCCTGGCAAGGGCTTCACGCCATTGGGGCTCGCGGTGTTGCTGGCTGGCGACAAAATTGAGCACCGGCAGCAGCGGCTTGCCGCAGCTGGCCAGTACCTCAAGCTCGTCTCGGTACTTGGCCAGCACCGGCTCGCGCGCATCAATGACGTACAGCCCGGCATCGCTTGCCAGTAATTGGCGCAGCACTTTGGCCTCCTGTTCGAAACGCTGGCGGGCTTCGCTGCCCTGCAAAAAGCGCTGCAGCCGTGCCGGGCCATCGAGCCGTTCACCGGGGCGCTCCAGGCGCTCGAGGTAGTCGAGCAGGGCGATGGCATCTTCCAGGCCGGGGGTGTCGTACAGCTCAAGCAGGGGTTCGCCGCCCACCGACAGGCGCGCCCCTTCCACGTGACGGGTGGTGCTGGGGCGGTGCGATACCTCGCCAAAGCCGACGTCACGGGTAAGCGTGCGCAGCAGCGAGGTCTTGCCGACGTTGGTGTGGCCAACCACGGCCAGTTTAAGTGGCTCAGTCATGGCCAAGCTCCAGCCAGGTCAATGGAGGCGCCTCGCCATGGTGCAGGCCAAGGCGATCAAGGGCTTCGTGCCAATCGCCCAGGCGTTGGGCGTCCACCGTCAGCCCAGGCGTTGCTGGCAGCAGCCAGACCCGCGTGCTACCGGCCGTGCGCGCCAGCTCGGCCAGCAGGGCCAGGCTACCGCGGTCAGGGGAGCGGCTTGGGTCGCAGGCGATGGCCAGGCGCGCCGGAGGGAAGCGGCCCAACTGTTCAAGCAGGTGGTTGCGCGACTCACGGCTGTCGAGCACGCCGGCGTCTGTTACGCCTGCGGGCAGCGCGGGTGGCCAGGGCCGCTGGTCGTCCAGCTCCAGGCCGACCAACAGGCCGCCGCTGCCGTCGCCCGGCATTTTGCCTGCCGTGAACGCCGGCAGGCTTTCAGGTGCGTCGTCCTGCACGCCCATGCGCTCGCTGTGGGGCATCAGTGCCTCGCGCAGTGACGCATAGCCGGGCAGGTTCAGGTCCAGCACCAGGCGGCTACGGCCTTGCCGCCAACGCCACAGGCACAGCCCGGCCAGCAGCAGGCGCGGGAGCAGCCCGAATACCAGCACCACACCCAGCAGCCAGCTGGCCCAGGCCTGGCGGGTCAAGGCCAGCGCCGGCAGCGTGTCGCCGCTGGCGCGGACCATGGCCGGGTCGGGTACTGCAAAGCCCAGTAGCCCAGGCAGCGCCCCCAGTGCCTGGGTCAGGGAGATGAACGGGTCGGCGGCCAGCAGGGTGGTTTCCCACACGAAGCCGTAGCGCCGGGTGGCAAGCAGTGCCAGCATCACCCCCATGGCGCTGAGCATCGCCACCAGCCACAGGCTGTTGACCAGCAGGCCCAGCACCCAGCGGTTCAGGCGCTGGCGTTGCAACAGCACCAGCAGAGCCGGCGCCAGCTGTGCGGCCTTGGCATCCCTGGCAAAGCGCTCACTCAACCACAGCCACAGCCGGCCAAGCACCGCACCCTGCTCGCCGCTGAGCATGAAGCCGGCGGCCCAGCCCAGCAACATCAGCAGGTTCAGGCCAAGCAGGCTGCCCAAGGCCCAGAACACGTTCACCGGGCGCTGCCCGTCGCCCAGGGCTGCCAGCGCCAACCCTGCACCACTGAGCAGCGCCATCAGCAGCAATGCCAGCAAGGCCAGACGGGCGCCTTGCTTCCAGTGGCGCAGCGCCGTGGTCATGCCATCGCGATCTGCCAGCAGCAACGCACGGGTTTCCACACGGGTCGCCAGCTCGCCGCCTTGCTGGCGGGCGCGGCGGTTTGCTTCCTGGTCTTCCAGCGGGCCGGCGTGTTCCTCGCGCAGGCGTACTGCTTCGGTAAGCCAGCGCTTGTCCAGGGGGGTGAGGGCAGTCACGAAGTCTTCCATTGCACAGGTCTGGGCAGAAGCATAACCCACCCGGCCGGTGCTATTCTCGCTGGCATGAATACATCACTGCCCCTCAGCCTGATCGCGGCGTATGCCGAAAACCGCGTGATAGGTATCGACAACTCCATGCCCTGGCACCTGCCGGGGGACTTCAGGTATTTCAAGGCCACCACCTTGGGCAAGCCGATCATCATGGGCCGCAAGACCTGGGATTCGCTGGGCCGGCCACTGCCAGGGCGGCTGAACATTGTGGTCAGCCGGCAACCGGGCCTGGCGCTGGCTGGCGCCGAAGTGTTCGGTTCGCTGGAGCAGGCGCTGGTGCGTGCCGAGCAGTGGGCGCGTGAGCAGGGCGTCGACGAGCTGATGCTGATCGGCGGTGCGCAGCTGTATGGGCAGGCACTGGAGAAAGGGTTGGTCAGCCGCATGTACCTGACCCGGGTGGCGTTGTCACCCGAGGGCGACGCCTGGTTCCCGGCGTTCGACCCGCAACAGTGGGCACTGGTGTCCAGCGAGGCCCAGGTGGAGGAGGGGAAGCCTGGGTATCAGTTTGAGGTGTGGGACAGGGTTTGACAGCGGGCGGTTGCGTGGGGGCCGGCGAGCCCGCCCCCACCTCTGTGAACCTCAGGTATGGCTCAGCTCGGCGTGCTCGTCGTCTGCCAGCACTGCCTTGTCGGTTTCTTTCAGCAACTGGCTGGTCACCACCCCTGCGGTCATCGAACCGTTGACGTTCAATGCCGTGCGCCCCATGTCGATCAGGGGTTCCACCGAAATCAGCAAGGCCACCAGCTCAACCGGCAAGCCCATGGCCGGCAGCACGATCAATGCGGCGAACGTGGCGCCGCCACCTACGCCTGCCACCCCCGCAGAACTCAGGGTGACGATGGCCACCAGGGTGGCGATCCACAGTGGGTCGAAGGTGTCGATGCCCACGGCCGGTGCCACCATTACCGCCAGCATGGCCGGGTATAAGCCGGCGCAGCCGTTCTGGCCAATGGTGGTACCGAACGATGCACTGAAACTGGCAATCGACTGCGGCACACCCAGGCGGCGTGTCTGCGCTTCGATGTTCAGCGGAATACTGGCTGCGCTGGAACGGCTGGTGAAGGCAAAGGTAAGCACCGGCCACACCTTGCGGAAGAAGCGCAGCGGGCTCACGCCGGTCGAGGCCAGGATGATGGCGTGCACCACGAACATCAGCCCCAGGCCCAGGTAGGACACCACCACGAAACTGCCCAGCTTCAGGATGTCTTCCAGGTTGGAGCTGGCTACCACCTTGGTCATCAGCGCCAGCACGCCGTAGGGCGTGAGCTTCATCACCACGCGCACCAGGCGCATTACCCAGGCCTGCAGGGTATCGATGGCCGACAGGGCGCGCTGGCCCTTTTCGGCGTCGTCCTTGATCAGTTGCAACGCTGCCAGGCCGATGAACACGGCAAAGATCACCACGCTGATGATCGACGTCGGTTTGGCCCGTGCCAAATCCCCAACCGGATTGCTGGGGATAAACGAGAGCAGCAGCTGCGGGATGTTGAGGTCGGCGACCTTGCCTGCATAGTCGCTGTGGATAACCTGCATGCGTGCGCTTTCCTGCGCGCCGGCCACCAGCCCCTCGGCGCTCAGGCCGAACAGGTTGGTCAACACGATGCCGATCAGTGCAGCGATGGCCGTGGTCAGCAGCAGCGTACCGATGCTGAGCACACTGATGCGCCCCAGGGACGATGCATTGTGAAGGCGCGCCACTGCGCTGAGGATGGAGGCGAAGATCAGCGGCATCACGATCATCTGCAGCAAGCCGACATAGCCATTGCCGACCAGGTCCAGCCAGCCGATAGTGGCCTTCAGCACCGGGTGGCCGGCACCATAGATGCTGTGCAGCACCAGGCCGAACGCCACGCCCATTGCCAGGCCCAGCAGTACTTTCTTGGCCAGGCTCCATTGCGTGCGGCGGGTTTGTGCCAGGCCCAGCAACAGGGCCAGGAATGCCAGCAGGTTGAGTGACAGCGGCAGGTTCATTGAAGCTCCAGCGAGAAAAGCGATAAGGGGCATCGCCTCTGTGAGCGATTGCGAACGGAAATGCTAACAGCCTGAAAACAAACGAATTTATACCTAAATGGAATGTGCATAGTCGTTTTTGGAATAACGGGTTGTCGTGCACAGTCATGCGCGCGGCGTTCGTGGCGGCTTTGGGGTCGTTATCCGGGGTTTGCCAATTGCAGCAGTTGCACTAGCGTTGCTGGGTCACTTCAGGAGATTCGTACATGACGTTCGCGCCGAAGACCCTCGCCTTTTTCCTCGCCTCGCTGGTGAGTATCGAAACCATGGCCACCGAGCTCACCCATTGGCCCCCTGAGGCGGCCAAGCAACTCGACAGCATGATTGCCGCCAATGCCAACAAAGGTAACTACGCGGTGTTCGACATGGACAACACCAGCTACCGCTACGACCTTGAGGAGGCGCTGCTGCCGTTCATGGAGAACAAGGGCCTGCTGACCCGTGAAAAGCTCGACCCCTCTTTGAAACTGATGCCGTTCAAGGATACCGCTGAGCACAAGGAGAGCCTGTACAGCTACTACAATCGGCTGTGCGAGGTGGACGATATGGTCTGCTACCCCTGGGTCGCCCAGGTGTTTTCAGGGTTCACCCTGCAGCAGTTGAAACAGCAGGTGGATGAGCTGATGGCCAGCACAGCGCCCATCCCCGCCACCTACTACGAGGGCGACCAGGTCAAGACCCTGGACGTGCAGCCGCCCAAGGTATTCAAGGGCCAGGCCGAGCTGTACAACAAGCTGATGGAAAACGGCATCGACGTGTACGTGATTTCCGCAGCGTCCGAGGAACTGGTGCGCATGGTCGCGTCCGACCCCAAGTACGGCTACAACGTCAAACCCCAGAACGTGATCGGCGTCAGCCTGCTGCTCAAGGACCCCGCCAGCGGCGCGCTCACCACCGCGCGCAAGCAGATCAGCGCCGGGCACTATGACCCCAAGGCCAACGAGCGTCTCGAACTCACCCCTTACCTGTGGACGCCGGCTACCTGGATGGCCGGCAAGCAGGCCGCCATCCTGACGTACATCGATGAGTGGAAGAAACCCGTGCTGGTAGGCGGCGACACGCCCACAAGCGACGGCTACATGCAGTTCCATGGGGTGGATGTTGGCAAGGGGGGTATCCACCTGTGGATAAACCGCAAGGCCAAGTACATGGACCAGCTGAACGGGATGATCGCCAAGCAGGCGGCAGCCCAGGCCAAGGAAGGGTTGCCGGTGACTGCAGACAAGAACTGGGTGATTGTGACGCCGGAGCAGATTCAGTAGGTCGGGCCGCAAAAAGGGGCCGCAAAGCGGCCCCTGTAACCAACCCGAGCAACTGCAGCTTCAAAGCCCGTCCAGCATCGCCTTGTTCCGCACTGCACCCTTGTCGGCACTGGTCGCCAAAAGGGCGTAGGCCTTGAGGGCGGTGGTTACCTTGCGTGGGCGCACTTCGGCGGGTTTCCAGCCTTTCTTGTCCTGCTCGATGCGGCGGTGTGCCAGTTCTTCATCGCTGACCTGCAGGTTGATCGAGCGGTTGGGGATGTCGATCAGCACCTTGTCGCCGTCGCGCACCAGGCCGATGGCACCGCCTGCTGCGGCCTCCGGTGAGGCATGGCCGATGGACAGGCCCGAGGTGCCGCCCGAGAAGCGGCCGTCGGTGAGTAGTGCGCAGGCTTTGCCCAGGCCCTTGGACTTCAGGTAGGAGGTGGGGTACAGCATTTCCTGCATGCCCGGGCCACCTTTGGGGCCTTCGTAGCGGATGATGACGATGTCGCCGGCCTTTACCTCGTCGGCGAGAATGCCACGCACGGCGCTGTCCTGGCTCTCGAAGATCTTCGCATTGCCCTCGAACACCAGGATCGACTCATCGACGCCGGCAGTTTTCACCACGCAACCGTCCTGGGCAATGTTGCCGTACAGCACGGCCAGCCCGCCCTCTTGCGAGTAGGCGTGCTCGGCGCTGCGGATACACCCCTCGGCGCGGTCCAGGTCCAGGCTTGGCCAGCGGGTGGACTGGCTGAACGCGGTTTGGGTCGGGATGCCGGCAGGGCCTGCCTTGAAGAACGTGTGCACTGCCTCATCGTCGGTCTGGGTGATGTCCCATTTGGCGATGGCTTCTTCCATGCTGCGGCTGTGAACGGTCGGAAGGTCGGTGTGCAGCAAGCCGCCACGTGCCAGCGAACCGAGGATGCTGAAGATGCCGCCCGCGCGGTGCACATCTTCCATGTGATACTTCTGGATGTTCGGCGCCACTTTGCACAGCTGCGGCACCTTGCGCGACAGGCGGTCGATGTCCCGCAGGTCGAAGGCCACTTCGGCCTCCTGGGCGGCTGCCAGCAAGTGCAGGATGGTGTTGGTCGAGCCACCCATGGCGATGTCGAGCATCATGGCGTTCTCGAACGCCTTGAAGTTGGCGATGTTGCGCGGCAGCACCGACTCGTCGTTCTCGCCGTAGTAGCGTTTGCACAGCTCGACGATGGTACGGCCAGCCGTGAGGAACAGCTGCTCGCGGTCGGAGTGGGTGGCCAGGGTCGAGCCATTGCCCGGCAGTGCCAGCCCCAGGGCCTCGGTCAGGCAGTTCATGGAGTTGGCCGTGAACATGCCGGAGCAGGAGCCGCACGTCGGGCAGGCGCTGCGCTCGTACTCGGCGACCTTCTCGTCGGACGCCGTGCTATCGGCGGCGATGACCATGGCGTCCACCAGGTCCAGGCCATGGTTGGCCAGCTTGGTCTTGCCGGCCTCCATCGGGCCGCCGGACACGAAGATCACCGGGATGTTCAGGCGCAGGGCAGCCATGAGCATGCCTGGGGTGATCTTGTCGCAGTTGGAGATGCACACGATGGCGTCAGCACAGTGGGCATTGACCATGTACTCCACGGCGTCGGCGATGATTTCGCGGCTTGGCAGCGAATACAGCATGCCGTCATGGCCCATGGCGATGCCGTCGTCGACCGCGATGGTGTTGAATTCCTTGGCCACGCCACCGGCGCGCTCGATTTCGCGGGCAACCAGCTGGCCCAGGTCCTTCAGGTGTACGTGACCTGGGACGAACTGGGTGAACGAGTTGGCGATGGCGATGATCGGCTTCTTGAAGTCGTCGTCTTTCATGCCGGTGGCGCGCCACAGGGCACGGGCGCCGGCCATGTTGCGGCCGTGGGTGGAAGTCTTGGAACGATAATCAGGCATGAAGCACTCCTGGCGGCTTAATCAGGTCACAAAAAGGGGAGTGAGCTTCTCTTGTCCTTTGTACCGCAGGCCGGTTGCCACAGGCACGGATGGGGCCGAAGACCGCGCGGGATCGCCGCGTGCTTGACCAGAGCTCATAAACCCGCCGGGGATGACTGGCGATGAATAGGCCGATTCTACACCGCTGAGGCGGGGAGGGAACGACGATGTGCCTGGACGGCGGTTTTGGGCTTGTTACCGGTGCCTGTAGGAAACGTCTGAAATGCCCTGCAAAGGGCTGACCTTGCTGCCACCTATCACTATCATCCGGCCGCCGCATGTGCGGTTACACGAGATACATCCTCAATGGACCTTCCCAGTTACCGGTTCCCAACGAACTGCAATCTGGCACTGAGCGCGCCGTCGCCAGGGCTGCCGAAGGCTTGAGCCCGTGTGGTTGAGGTCTGCAGGCGCCTGCATCGGCGCCTGGAGAACTTCATGCAACAGCAAATCGAAAAAAACACCCCAGGTTCGGACGTGAACGCGGCGCTCGAGGCGCAACGCCGCGAAGCCACCGAAGACTTCCACAAGGGTGCTTCCATCACCAACCACATAGGCAACCTGCGGCATGCCACGCTTGGCCTGCTGTACCGCAAGCGCGTGCTGTGGCTGGTGTTGCTGGTGTTCGGCAACCTGTTTTCGGGGGCCGGCATCGCAGCCTTTGAAGAAACCATCGCCGCCAACATCGCGTTGGTGTTCTTCCTGCCATTGCTGGTAGACAGCGGCGGCAATGCCGGCTCCCAGTCGGCAACGTTGATGGTGCGCGGGCTGGCCACCGGCGAAGTCATGCTGCGCGACTGGGCACGCATGCTGGGCCGGGAGTTCGGGGTAGCGTTGCTGCTGGGCTGCACCATGGCTGTTGCCGTCGCGGCGCTGGGGCTGCTGCGCGGTGGGCCGGAAATTGCACTGATCGTTGCCAGCAGCATGGTGGTGATCGTGATGGTGGGCAGCCTGATCGGCATGAGCCTGCCGTTTCTGCTCAGCCGCCTGCGGCTGGACCCTGCAACGGCCAGTGGCCCGTTGATCACCTCGATTGCCGATGCGGCGGGTGTGCTGGTGTATTTCGGCATCGCCACGCAGGTGCTGGCACTTTAACCTGCAAGGGCATGGATGAGGGGCCGCCAAGCGGCCCCTTGTCGCGCAGGTCAGCTGTTGGGCAGCAACCGGCAGGTGATGCTCTTGATGTAGCGGGTTTCGGCGATGGCCGGGTGCACCGGGTGGTCCGGGCCCTGGCCGCCGCGTTCCAGCAACTGCAGGTTGCGGTCCAGGTGGCGGGCGCTGGTCAGCAGGATGTTGTGCAGGTCATCTTCCGGCAGGTGCATCGAGCAGGAAGCGCTCACCAGAATGCCGTCCTTGCTCAGCATGCGCATGGCCTGCTCGTTCAGGCGCCGGTAGGCCGCTTCACCGTTTTTCAGGTCTTTCTTGCGTTTGATGAAGGCGGGCGGGTCGGCGATGATCACGTCAAAACGTTCTTCGGCCGCTTTCAGCTCTCGCAGGGCCTCGAATACGTCACCCTCGATGCAGGTCAGCTTTTCGCTGATGCCGTTCAGGGCCGCGTTACGTTCAACGCCGTCCAGGGCGAAGCCCGACGCATCCACGCAGAACACTTCGCTGGCACCAAAGGCACCTGCCTGTACACCCCAGCCGCCGATGTAGCTGAACAGGTCCAGTACGCGCTTGCCCTTCACGTAGGGCGCCAGGCGCGCACGGTTCATGCGGTGATCGTAGAACCAACCGGTTTTCTGGCCGTCGCGTACCGGGGCTTCGAAGCGAACGCCGTTTTCTTCCAGCGGCACCCAGTCGGGCACCTCCCCGTACACCGTGTCCACGTAACGCTGCAGGCCTTCTGCATCCCGTGCGGCCGAGTCATTCTTGAACAGAATGCCGCTAGGCTTGAGTACCTGCACCAGTGCGGCGACCACCTCATCCTTGTGGGCTTCCATGGTCGCGGAGGCCAGTTGCACCACCAGGATATCGAAGAAGCGGTCCACCACCAGGCCCGGCAGCAGGTCGGAATCGCCGTACACCAGGCGGTAGCAGGGTTGTTCGAACAAGCGCTCGCGCAGGGACAGGGCCACATTCAGGCGGTGCACCAGCAGCGATTTGTCCAGCGGCAGCTTGGCGTCACGGGACAGCAAGCGGGCGCAGATCAGGTTGTTGGGGCTGACGGCAACGATCCCCAGGGGCTTGCCGTTGGCAGCTTCCAGTACCGCCTGCTGGCCGGCCTGAAAGCCCTGCAGCGGGCTGGCGGCCACGTCGACCTCGTTGCTGTAGACCCACAGGTGGCCTGCGCGCAGGCGGCGGTCGGCGTTGGCTTTGAGGCGAAGGCTGGGCAGGGACATGACGTCGCTCCGGGAAAAAGAGCGGGAGTATAACGCCTGTCCGGCCTTCGCGCTGCCTGCCAGCTGTCAGGCCGACAGGGCCTTCACCAATTGCGCGTTGAAGGCGGGGATGTCATCTGGCTGACGGCTGCTGATCAGGTTGCCATCCACTACCACCTCTTCATCCACCCATTCGGCGCCAGCGTTGCGCAGGTCGTCCTGCAAGGTCTTGAAGCTGGTCATGCGCTTGCCCTTGGTCAGCCCGCTGGAAATCAGCAGCCAGCCGCCGTGGCAGATCACGGCCAGCGGCTTGCCGGCCGCATCGTGGCTTTTCACCAGTTGCTGCGCCCCGGCAATCAGCCGGATGGTGTCGGAGTTCTGCACGCCGCCTGGCAGCACCAGCGCATCGTAGACCGTCTGGCCGGCTGCATCGAAGGTGGCGTCGACCTGGAATTCATCCGCCGGTTTGTCGTGGTTCCAACCACGCACCTTGCCTTCTTTCTCACTGAGAATGTGCACCTGTGCGCCGGCCTTGGTCAGGGCCTCGCGAGGGCCGGTCAGCTCGACCTGTTCAAAACCGTCGGTAACCAGAATGGCCACGCGCTTGCCGTTCAATGCTGTGCTCATGGTCTTGCTCCCTTACTCGATGAATATGAGAAACAGGCCAGTGGGGCTAAAGGAAAGTTCCAACGCACCGATTCAATGGTTAGTTTCCTGGCCGCCCGCCGCGTTAGAATTGGCGGTCCCATACGAGTGTGCACGCATGTCCCAAGAACTCAGCGCCGAACAGATCCAGCAAGCCTTGCAAGGCATTACCATTCCGCCGCAGCCGCAGATCATGGTCGATCTGCAGTTCGAGCAGTACATGCCCGACCCGGACCTGGAAACCATCGCCAAGCTGATATCCCAGGACCCAGGGCTCTCCGGTGCCTTGCTCAAGCTCGTCAACTCGCCGCACTTCGGCCTGAGCAACAAGATCGGCTCGATCCAGCGCGCGGTGAACCTGTTGGGCAGCCGTTCGATCATCAACCTGATCAACGCCCAGTCGATCAAGGGCGAGATGAGCGACGAAACCATCGTCACCCTCAACCGCTTCTGGGACACCGCCCAGGATGTGGCGATGACCTGCCTGACCCTGGCCAAGCGCACGGGCATCCAGCCGGCGGACGAGGCCTACACCCTGGGGCTGTTCCATGACTGCGGCGTGCCGCTGATGCTCAAGCGCTTCCCCCACTACATGCAGGTGCTGGAAGACGCCTATGCCAAGGCCGACCAACACACCCGCGTGGTCGATACCGAAAACCGCACGCTCAATACCAACCATTCGGTGGTGGGGTATTTCACGGCCAAGTCCTGGCGCCTGCCCGAACACCTGACCGCGGCCATTGCCAACCACCACAATGCCCTCTCGGTGTTCCGCGACGACAGCTCAAGCAATAACCAGGGCCAGATGAAGAACCTGCTGGCGGTGCTGAAAATGGCGGAGCACATCTGCGCGTCGTTCCGTGTACTGGGCAACCAGGCGGTGGATCACGAATGGAACGCGGTCGGGCCGTTGGTGCTCGATTACATAGGCTTGTCGGAATACGACTTCGACAACCTCAAGCAGAATATCCAAGAGCTGGGTGGGCGCTGACACATGCCGGAACTTCCTGAAGTAGAAACCACCCGGCGCGGGATCGCGCCGCACCTGGAGGGCCAGCGGGTCAGCCGTGTGGTGGTGCGTGACCGGCGCCTGCGCTGGCCTGTGCCGGAAGACTTGGACGTACGCTTGTCCGGGCAACGTATCGTCACCGTCGAGCGGCGGGCGAAATACCTGCTGATCAATGCCGAGGTCGGCACGCTCATCAGCCACCTTGGCATGTCAGGCAACTTGCGGTTGGTCGAACTGGGTCTGCCGCCCGGCAAGCACGAACACGTGGATATCGAGCTGGAATCGGGCCTGATGCTGCGTTACACCGACCCCCGCCGCTTTGGCGCGATGCTCTGGAGCCAGGACCCGCTCAATCATGAGCTGTTGCTGCGCCTGGGGCCTGAACCACTGACCGACCTGTTCGATGGTGAGCGGTTGTTCCAGCTGTCGCGCGGGCGGTCGATGGCCGTCAAACCGTTCATCATGGACAACGCCGTGGTGGTGGGGGTAGGCAACATCTACGCCGCTGAGGCGCTGTTTGCCGCCGGCATCGACCCACGCCGGCCAGCCGGTGGCATTTCGCGGGCGCGTTATCTGAAACTGGCGATCGAGATCAAGCGGGTGCTGGCCGCCGCCATCGAACAGGGCGGAACGACCTTGCGTGATTTCATCGGCGGCGATGGCCAACCCGGGTATTTTCAGCAGACCCTGTTCGCTTACGGGCGCGGCGGCCAGCCGTGCAAGGTGTGCGGTACCGAACTGCGGGATGTGAAGCTGGGCCAGCGGGCCAGCGTGTTCTGCCCACGCTGCCAGCGCTGAGCACCCGCTGCTGCCCGCCGGGGCTCAGGCCTTGCCGGTAATCCTGAGGTACTTGGCCATCAGCTGTTCTTCGCTTTCCGGGTGGGCTTCATCCAGCGGGATGCAGTCTACCGGGCATACCTGCTGGCATTGAGGCTCATCGTAGTGCCCTACGCACTGGGTGCACAGGTTGGGGTCGATCACGTAGATCTCTTCGCCTTGGGAGATGGCCTCGTTCGGGCACTCGGGTTCGCAGACGTCGCAATTGATGCAATCGTCGGTGATGATCAAAGACATGGGGGCTCCGGCCGGGGCTCCTGGCCCGGGCATGTTCAACGCAAGGGCACAATTGTGCCGCATTCGCGCCCGCAGTGCACGCGGGCGCGACAAACTGGCAAGCGTGGCTACTGCTTGAAGCGCTCGGTCAGCGCGTCTGCCACCGCCGGGTGGACGAACTTGCTGATATCGCCGCCCAGCGCTGCGATTTCCCGCACCAGGGTCGAGGAAATGAACGAGTAGCGCTCGGAAGGCGTGAGGAACAGGCTTTCTACATCCGGCGCCAGTTGCCGGTTCATGTTCGCCAGCTGGAACTCGTACTCGAAATCGGACACCGCGCGCAGGCCACGAAGAAAGACGTTGGCGCCCTGTTCCTTGGCAAAGTGCGCCAGGAGCGAAGAAAAGCCGATGACTTCGACATTGGGCAGGTGCTTGGTGACCTCACGCGCCAGCGCTACCCGTTGCTCCAGTGGGAACAGCGGGTTTTTCTTGGGGCTGGCTGCCACCGCGATGATCACGGTGTCGAACAGCCGCGAGGCGCGCTCGACCAGATCGCCATGGCCTTTGGTAATGGGGTCGAAAGTACCCGGGTACAACACTCGGTTCATCGCGTCATCCTGGCTGGAGTGCGTTGGGGAGTCGGATGGTAGCGCAGCGACTGCGCCCGGCCAAGTCATGTGGCCGGCTGGGGCCACTATACTTCTCCCCATGCTGCGGCGCGAGGTTTGTGCGCCATCGCCAGGTATTTCATGTACCGTTCAACCAGGCCCTGCAGACCTGGCACGGCTTGGCGTCATCGACCAGGAGATTGTCATGCCACTTGCGCAACTGATCACCCCACAGCAATTGGCCGAGCGGCTGGACTCGCCCGGGCTGGTGATCCTCGACTGCCGCTTTGCCCTTGAGGATGGGGACTATGGCCAGCGTAGTTACGCTCAAGGGCATATCGCCGGGGCCCATTTCGCCGACCTGGAGCGTGACCTCAGCGGCCCGATCAGCAAAGGGGTGACCGGCAGGCACCCGTTGCCCGACCCGGCCA
This sequence comes from Pseudomonas sp. S60, assembly GCF_016647865.1. NCBI lineage: Bacteria > Pseudomonadati > Pseudomonadota > Gammaproteobacteria > Pseudomonadales > Pseudomonadaceae > Pseudomonas > Pseudomonas sp. S60. The sequence continues at coordinate 20,516 of NZ_JACVVH010000011.1, forward strand.
GGCTGGCCGAGCGGCTGCGCGACTGGGGTATCGACGACGATAGCCAGGTGGTGCTTTACGACGATGGCCCCGGGGCTTTCGCTGCCCGGGCCTGGTGGCTGCTGGCCTGGCTGGGCAAACGTAGTGGCGTGGCGATTCTGGACGGGGGGCTGAAGGCCTGGCACGCCGCCCATTTGCCATTAAGCCTCGACCCACCGCTCAAGCGTGAGGGAGCGTTTGTAGGCCAACCCGACGGCAAGCTGCTGATTGATGCCGAGCACCTGGCCAGGCGCCTGGGTGCGAGCGACCTGACCCTGCTCGATGCCCGCGCGCAGCCACGCTTTCGCGGTGAGGTAGAGCCGATAGACCCGGTGGCAGGGCACATCCCTGGCGCCCAATGTGCGGCCTTTACCGACAACCTGGGGCCTGATGGGCGTTTCCTGCCGCCGGAGCAGCTGCGGCAGCGGTTTGACCAGCAGTTGGCCGGGCGTGCGCCGGAGCAGGTTGTAGCGTACTGCGGCTCAGGTGTAACGGCGTGCCATAACCTGTTTGCCCTGGCGCTTGCCGGTTACCCGTTAGGCAAGCTGTATGCCGGCTCGTGGAGTGAGTGGATCAACGACCCGGCACGGGGTGTAGCGACTGGCAGCTGATCGCGGCTCATTGGCCCTGCATCAGCCACTGCGGTATCCGGCGTTCGAGGTAGTACCCCGGGCGCCGCAGGCTGCCCTCCACAAACCCCACATGGCCACCTCGACCGTGCAGTTCGAACCGGGTGTTCGAAGCCAGGTCCCCAGGGCCCGGCAGGCTCCGGGTCGAAACGAACGGGTCATCGCTGGCGTGGATAATCAACGTGGGCGTACAGTTCTGCTTGAGGAAGAAGTGGCTGGATGATCGACGGTAGTAATCGTGCACGTCGCTGAAGCCGTTGAGTGGCGCGGTGACCTTGGCGTCGAACTCCCAGAACGTGCGCAGGTTGCCCAGTGGCCCCAGTTGTTCCAGGGTTGCCAACCGGTCGTGATGGGCATTGTCATGGAAGTGACGTTGCTTGACCTGCACATAGGCCAGCATCTCGCGCATGAAGTGGGCCTGGTACACCTTGGAAAACCCCTGGGCGATGCGGTCGGCGCAGTGATCAAGACGAAACGGCACCGAAACCGCCACCGCGGCCTGCAACTGGCTGGCCGCGCCGCATTCGCCCAGGTACTTGAGCAGCACGTTGCCACCCAGCGAGTAACCTACCGCATACAGGGGCGCCAGTGGGCGCCGCGCCCTTACGTGGCTAACGACTTCAGCCAGGTCTTCGCTGGCACCGGAGTGATAGCTGCGTGGCAGCAGGTTGGGTTCACCCGAGCAACCTCGCCAGTTCACCGCTGCGCTGGCCCAACCACAGGCGTGCAAGGCTTGCTGCAGCCCTTTTACGTAATGTGACTGAGACGAGCCGGTGAGGCCGTGCAGCACCAGTACCAAGGGGGCGTCTGGCTGGTGCGGGCCGTACCAGTCCAGGTCGATGAAGTCGCCATCGGCCAGCCACATGCGCTCCCGCTCGCGCTGCATGTCAGGCATCTTGCGCCACAGCGGCCCCCACAATGTCTGCAGGTGCGGATTGGAAAGGCCGGTGGCGGGGCGAAAGGTGGCGTCAGGGTTGGGCATGCTGGGCGGCTCATGAGGTGCCCGCCTAGCATGCCACGAACCGCGCCGCCCTGCCTGGGCTAGCGCTCGTCTGGCGTAGGCTGCGAGAGCGGCAGTTGCTCGACGGCAGGGCCGCTGGTAACGAACACTTCTGGCGCCTGGCCCAGCCATACCTGAGCGGCTTCCAGCAGGTTGGCAGGTGTCAGCGCCGCCAGGGTGTCCACGTAGGTAGTCAGGTGGTCGGCTGGCAAGCCTTGGTGGCTGTAGGTGGCCAGTGCACTGGCCAGTTTGCCGTGGTCGGCCAGGTCATGGTGCAGCCGGGCGGCGATCTGGTTTACCGCCATGTCACACTCGGCCTGGCTGGGCCCATGCTCGCGCAGGCAGTTCAGCATGGCCGATACCAGCGCACCCGATGCATCGCGGTGCTGGGGCACTACATCCCAGTGAATCTGGAACAGGGTGGTTGCATCGAGCGGCCTGAGAAACGCCGACACGGCGTAGGTAAGGCTGCGCAGGTGGCGCAGTTCCTGGGTAAGGCGAGCCTCGTAACTGCCCCCCAGAATAGCGGTAAGCAGCACCAGTGCAGGGTAGGGCGGGTCCTTGGGGGCAACCCTGGCCGCGATGGTCAGCATCGCCTGGGTAGCGTTGCCAGCGAAATCCAGGTGTTGCACCAGGGGTAGAGGGTCGGCCGGGGCGGGCGGGGTTTGCGCCGCCCACTGCTGCGGTAGCGCCTGCACCAGCATATTTACCAACTGCTCGGCCTCAGCGCGGCTCACATCACCGACCAGGCCGATGTCCAGGTTGTTGGCTGAGTAGGCCTTCTGGTGGAAGGCGCGAACCTGCTCGGCACCCAGGTCATCAGCCGGTCGTGCGGCCGGCTGCGCAGCGTAGGGGTGGCCGTGGAACACATGGCTCATGGTGGCATTGGCCATTCGCAGAATGGGATGTCGGCTTTGCCGGGCCTGATTGAATGTTATGCGTTCGCGGATCTTCGCCACCTCAGCCTCGCGCAGTGCTGGCCGGGCCACCATTTGCGTCAGCAAGCCGATGGCTTGTGCCCGTAACGTGGGCATGCTCAGGCATCGCAGGGCGATGGAGGTGCTGTCCTCGCTGATTTTCCTGCTCAGGGTAGCACCCAGCCCTGCCAGCCGTTGGGCGAACTGTGCCGCGTCCAGGTCTTCGGTGCCTTGGTCGAGGCTGTACAGGGCAAGTGCTGCCAGGCCTGGGGTGTCACCGTCCAGCATGCTGCCGGCCCTGAAGCGCAGCACCAGGTCGATCATGGGGCGACCCTGCGCGGCAATGAAGCTGACGCGCGTTCCCTCGGCCGTGTGCCATTGCTCGGCCGTCGCCTGCACGGAGGGTGCCCTGCCGAGCTCGATAGCCTGCATGGACTCCAGGTTCGCCATCGCGGCCAATGCCGGGTCTGTGGTGGGGCCTTGGCAAAGCAGGGGTTGATGAGGTGGCAACTGTTCGTGCGTCATGCTTGCGCTCCTGGCCGAAGGAAGGTGATGGTCAGGCGCTCACGCCCCAGGTAGGTATTGGCCACTTGTTGCAGGGTGCTTGCGTCGATGGCCACCAGCCGAGCTGCTTCGCTGTCGACCAGGCTGGCGGGTTGACCGGCCGCAGCTACCGAGCCAATGCGCTCGGCCTGCGAGGCGGGGTCTTCAAGGGTGAATAGCCGCCTTGCCAGCAGGCCCAGCTTCAGGTGCTGCAATTCATTGTCGGGCAGCGTCAGGCTGCGTAGCTGGTCAATTTGCTGGTACACCGCCTCGGCGGCCTGCTCGGGGGTGGCGTGGGTGGTATTCACGTAGGCGGCAACGGTAAGCAGCGTGTCCCCGCGTACCAAGGGGTCATAATTCACTCTTACACCTGTAAGTACACGCTGGTCGCGCACCAGTTCGCTGTAGAGCCAAGAGCTGGCGCCTTGCCCAAGCAGCTCACCGATCAGTTCGAGGGCCGCGGTGGTAGTTTCGTCGGGTGCCGTGGCGCAGCCAGGAACGTTGAACGACATGAACAGACCATGGGCGAGCCCCGGCAAGCTGACGGTGTGCGTGCGCGCCTGTAGCGCGTCGTCGTGCCTGGGTGCCGGGCAGTCTGTGACAGGCCCACTGACCAGGGGTGAAAAGTACTTGTCCACAGGCCCGCGCAGGGTCGCCAGGTCGATATCGCCGACCACCACCAGGGTGGCATTGCTCGGGCGGTACCAGGTGCGGTACCAGGTACGCAGTTGCTGCAGGTCTAGGCTGCCCAGGTCGGCTGCGTTGCCGAAGCTTGGGGCTGCATAGGGGCTGTTACCGTGTGCCAGTGCCTGGTGGTGGTCGAGTGCTTGCTGGGCTGGCTGTGTATCGAGCTTGAGGCGGCGTTCGTCGACGATCGCCTTGGCAGCCCGGGCCAGGTCAGGGGCGTCGAAGGTGGCGCTGTGCATGGCATCGGCCATGATCTCCAGCGCCACTGGCAAGCGTGAGACGGGTAGCGAGATCTCGTAAGCGGTCGCATCCAGGCGGGTGCTGGCATTGGCCCGGCCGCCCAGCCGTGCGACGACGCGGGAATAATCCCCGGCCGCGAGCTTGCTGCTGCCTTCGAAGATCAGGTGTTCGAGCAGGTGTGACAGGTTGGTGTGGCCTGCCGGTTCGTGGCTGGTGCCCACGTGGTACCACAGTTGCACAGCGGCAAGCGAGGTTCCGTGCTGCTGGCGAAGGTAAACGGACAAGCCGTTTTCCAGTTTGAAATGCTGAAGGGGGGAAGGGGTGGCAGCTGCAAGAGACGCGAGTGCCTCGGGCACCCCTTCGAGAGGGGCCGGCGCAGGTGAGGGTAGTGGCATGGCTGAAGTGCTCGGGTGGTTGGAAACCCCAACAGCTTCAGCCAATGGCGCGCCCTGCCTGCGCTAGATAACTAGCCCCGCTGCCACAGTGCGTAATGCACCTGGCCGGTTTTTTTCTCACGGTGCAGGCGCCAGCTGGCAGGCAGTTGCAGGCTGGACGGCGCCGCTTCGCTCTCGGTGTACACCCATGCCTGCTCGCGCAACCACTGGTTCTGCTCCAGCAGGTTGCAGGTTTCAGCCAGCAGTTGCTGGTGGAACGGCGGGTCGAGGAACACCACATCGAACTGCTGTTTGGCCGGTGCCTGCAGGTAGCGCAGGGCGTCGGTCTGCAGGATCTGCCCCCGTGGGCAACGCAGAAGCTCCAGGTTGTTTTTCAGGTTGGCGATGGCGGCCGGGTTGCTGTCCAGCGCCACGGCATCCTCGGCCCCGCGTGACAAGGCCTCGAGCACCAGGGCGCCGCTGCCGGTGAAGGCATCCAGTACCCGGGCCCCTTCGATGTAGGGCGCCAGCCAGTTGAACAGGGTTTCACGTACCCGGTCGGGGGTTGGGCGCAGGCCTTCGCCGTCAGGCACCGCCAGGCGCCGGCTGCGCCAATGGCCGGCGATAATGCGCAGGTGGCCCGAGCCTTTGCTCTGGCCCGGCTGCGGGCGGGCGGGAGGGGTGGATCTTGGCATTAGTGCTCCGGTACCCCGAGGGCTGGCTCGGTGGGTTTGTCGGTGGGGGCAGGCAACGGCTTTTGCGGCACGTTCGGGCCGACGGTGACGATCACCAGCTTGTCAGCGGCCAGGTGCCGGTTCATGGCGGCCTTGACCTGCTCGACGGTCAGCGCCTGGGACTGCTGCATGAAGTCCTCCAGCCACGTCAGCGGCAGGTTGTAGAAGCCAATGGCGCCCAACTGCCCGACAATGCTTTCGTTGCTGGCATTGGACAGCGGGAAGCTGCCGGCCAGTTCGCGTTTGGCGTCGTCCAGCTCCTGCTGGGTCGGGCCCGTGCTGAGGTAATCGGCAAGAATACCCTGAACCAGCTTCAGCGTCCCTTCGCTAAGCTCGGCACGGGTTTGCAGGTTGATCATGAAGGGCCCGCGCACCTGCATCGGGCTGAACGCCGAATACACGCCGTAAGTCAGGCCGCGTTTTTCCCGCACTTCGCTCATCAGCCGCGTACCGAACGCGCCACCGCCCAGGATCTGGTTGCCCAGCGAAAGCGCTGGCCAGTCCTTGTCCTGGCGGTCGATGCCCAACTCGGCCAGCATCAGGTGGGTTTGCTTGGAGGGGAAGTCGATGTGGGTGAGCCCGGCCTTGGCGTCGGCTGGCTGGGCCGGGGCGGGCAATGCAGGGCCTTTCGGCAGGCCGGCGGACACCTGGGCGGCGATGGCTTCGGCTTCGCTGCGGCTCAGGTCGCCGACCAGGGCGATGACCGCGTTGCCTGGGGTATAGGCCTTGGCATGGAATGCACGCAATTGTGCAAGGCCAAGGCTGTTGATGCTCTCAGGGCTGCCGTCGCTCGGGTGCGCGTAGGGGTGGGTACCGTAGAGTTTTTCGAACAGCGCCTTGCCCGCGATTTTACCCGGGTTCTGCTTGTCGTACTCGAAGCCCGCCAGCATCTGATTCTTGATGCGTTTGAGGGCCTCTTCAGGGAAGGTGGGCTTGCCCGCGACCTCAGTGAACAGCTTCAGTGCAGGTTCGCGCTTGTCCTTGGCACTCAGGCTGCGCAGCGAGGCCACGGCCATGTCGCGGTAGGAACCATTGCCGAAGTCCGCGCCTAGGCCCTCGAAGCCCTGGGCGATGGCGGTCACGTCCTTGCCGGCCACGCCTTCATTGAGCATGGCGTTGGTCAGAGCTGCCACCCCGGGGGTGGCGCCATCCTGGCTGCTGCCGGCGGCAAAGGTTACGCGCAGGTCGAACATGGGCAGTTCGCGGGCTTCGACGAACAGCACGCGTGCGCCCTCGGCCGTATTCCAGTGCTGAATGTTCAGCTGACGACGGCTGGGGGCCTTGCCGTCGAGCTCAGCCAGCGATTGCAGCGTATTGGCCGGGCGGGCCGCCGCGGTATCGGGCTTGGCCGCCTGGTCGGCCAGGGCCGGTGCGGCCAGCACGGTCGCCAGTGCCAGGGCACGGATGCCCGTGGCCAGCAGGGTGGGGCGTGGTGCGCGGCGGTCACTCATGGGCGGACTCCTCGGGCAGTACATGGGCAACGCTCAGGCGTTCGCGGGTGAAATAGGTGCGCGCGGCGTTCTGGATGTCCTGCGGGGTGACGCGCTTGAGCTCGTCCAGCTCGCTGTCGATCAGCTTCCAGGACAGGCCGACGGTTTCCAGCTGGCCAATGGTGGTGGCCTGGCTGCTGATGGAGTCGCGGTCGTAGACCAGGCCGGCAATGACCTGGGCGCGTACCCGCTCCAGTTCCTCGGCGGTCGGCGGGGTGGTCTTGAGTTCATCCAGCAATTGCCAGATGCCTTTTTCGACGTCGGCCAGGGTCTTGTGCTTCTGCACGTTGGGGGTGGCCGAGATCAGGAACAGGCTGTCGCCGCGGGTGAAGGCGTTGTAGCTGGACGATGCGCCAGCCACCAGCTCCTGGCCGCGCTCCAGGCGGGCAGGCATGCGCGCACTGTAGCCACCGTCGAGCAGCGCCGAGATCAGGCGCAGGGCATGCACCGTGCGCGGGTCCTGCGCGGTGGGCAGGCCCGGCACGTTGAAGCCGTAGATCAGGCTGGGCAACTGGGTGCGCACATGCAGGGTCAGCTGGCGCTGGCCAGGTTCGGCCAGTTCCAGTGGCAGCTTGGCGGCGGGCACGGTGCGCTTGGGGATGGCGCCAAAGTACTTCTGCGCCAGGCCTTTCACCTCATCGGCGGTGACATCGCCCACCACCACCAGCGTAGCGTTGTTGGGGGCGTACCAGGACTCGTACCAGTGGCGCAGCTCTTCGACCTTCATGCGGTCAAGGTCGGCCATCCAGCCGATGGTGGGGGTGTGATAGCCGCTGGCAGGGTAGGCCATGGCGCGGAACAGCTCGAATGCCTTGGCATTGGGCTGGTCGTCGGTGCGCAGGCGGCGTTCTTCCTTGATGACCTCGATTTCACGGCTGAACTCGTCGGCCGGCAGGCGCAGGCTGGCCAGGCGGTCGGCTTCGAGTTCCAGGGCCACCGGCAGGCGGTCGCGGGCCAGCACCTGGTAATAAGCGGTGTAGTCGTCGCTGGTGAAGGCGTTTTCTTCGGCACCCAGGTCGCGCAGGATGCGCGAGGCTTCGCCCGGGCCGATTTTGGCACTGCCCTTGAACATCATGTGCTCAAGCGCGTGGGACAGGCCTGTCTGGCCGGGGGTTTCGTAGCTGGAGCCAACCTTGTACCAGATTTGCGAAACCACCACCGGGGCACGGTGGTCCTCACGCACGACCACTTTGAGGCCGTTGTCGAGGATGAATTCGTGGGTGGGTTGCACATCGGCGGCGAAGGCCGCGAGCGGCAGGCACAGTGTGCCGAGCAACAGGCCTGCGGCGCGGCGGGCTAGAGCATTCATACGGTGTTTAACCTGTTCGGCGGCCCGCTGGGTTTAGCGTCGGCAGGCCAGGAGGTGCTAGGATACTGATCCGGTTGCCTGGCGACCATGCCTGTCGCCGTTCTGGCTTGCAGGACATCAAGACAAAACGTTGCGCATGAACCAGCCGGCTTCAAGATAGTCTGTTCTGCGTAGAAAGAATTCCCGATGCGCCATAGCTGGCCCATCGCTACCCTGAGATAGCCGTCTCCATGTTTGGTTCCAACGACGACAAGAAAGCGCCGGCCGAGGCCAGCGAGAAGAAAGGCCTGTTCAGCTGGTTTCGCAAGAAGCCGCAGCCACCTGTCGCCGAACAGCCGCAAACCCCAGAACCGCCGTCCGCCGAGCCGCATGCTGGCGAACCGGTAGCGCCTGCCCCGGTTGCCGAGCAGCCGCAGGAAGCGCCGGCCGAGCCTGTTGCCCCGGCGCCGCAGCCTGCCACGCCCGAACCGCAACCTGTCACCCCCGCACCGGTCGTTTCACCGCCTGCGCCAGCGCCCGTGACTCCCCCCAGCGTGCCCGAGCCTGAGCAGGTTGAACCCGTTGTGCCTGCGCCGGTTGCCCAGCCAGTTGTCGAAGCGCCTGGCACGCAGCCCGTCGAGCAGGCCGCGCCTATCAGCAACCTGGTGTTGCCCGTGGCCGAAGAGCCTGTGGCGCTGGTGCCGGACCTCGAACCCAAGGCCCCGCCTGCCATCCCCGAGCGCCAGGCCCCCGAGCCTGCCGCCCCCGTTGCCGTCGAAGTGGCTGAAGCCCAGGTAGATGCGCCTGCCGAAGTGGCAGTGGCCGCCCAGGTGGAAGCCGCGAAGCCTGGCTTCTTCGCCCGCCTCAAACAGGGCCTGTCCAAGACCAGCGCCAGCATTGGCGAAGGCATGGCCAGCCTGTTCCTGGGCAAGAAGGTGATCGATGACGACCTGCTGGATGAAATCGAAACCCGCCTGCTAACGGCCGACGTGGGTGTGGAGGCCACCTCCACGATCGTGCAGAACCTGACCCAGAAGGTCGCCCGCAAGCAGCTGGCTGACGCCGATGCGCTGTACAAGTCGCTGCAGGAAGAGCTGGCTGCGCTGCTCAGGCCGGTTGAGCAGCCGCTGGTGGTGCAGGCGCAGAACAAGCCCTACGTGATCCTTGTGGTAGGTGTGAACGGCGCCGGCAAGACCACCACCATCGGCAAGCTGGCCAAGAAGCTGCAACTGGAAGGCAAAAAGGTCATGCTGGCGGCCGGTGACACCTTCCGTGCCGCTGCCGTGGAACAGTTGCAGGTGTGGGGTGAGCGCAACAAGATCCCGGTCATCGCCCAGCACACCGGCGCCGATTCAGCTTCGGTGATTTTCGATGCCGTGCAGGCTGCCAAGGCCCGTGGCGTCGACGTGCTGATCGCCGACACCGCCGGCCGCCTGCACACCAAAGACAACCTGATGGAAGAGCTGAAGAAAGTGCGCCGGGTCATCGGCAAGCTTGACCCCGAAGCGCCCCACGAGGTGCTGCTGGTGCTCGATGCCGGTACTGGCCAGAACGCCATCAGCCAGGCCAAGTACTTCAACCAGAGCGTCGAACTGACCGGCCTGGCGCTGACCAAGCTGGACGGCACGGCCAAGGGCGGCGTGATCTTCGCCCTGGCCAAGCAGTTCAAGCTGCCCATCCGCTTCATCGGTGTCGGTGAAGGTATCGATGACCTGCGCACCTTCGAAGCCGAGCCGTTCGTCAAGGCTCTGTTCGCCGAGCGAGACTGACCATGATCCGATTCGAACAGGTTGCCAAGCGCTATCCCAATGGTCATGTGGGGCTGCATGAGCTGAGTTTCCGGGCGCGCCGGGGCGAATTCCTGTTCGTCACCGGCCATTCGGGCGCCGGCAAGAGCACCTTGCTGCGCCTGCTGCTGGCCATGGAGCGCCCCACCAGCGGCAAGCTGATGCTGGCCGGCCAGGACCTGGGCCAGATCAGCAACTCGCAGATCCCGTTCCTGCGCCGCCAGATCGGCGTGGTGTTCCAGAACCACCAGTTGCTGTTCGACCGCACAGTCTTCAACAACATCGCCCTGCCGCTGCAGATTCTTGGCTTGTCCAAGCCCGAGATCGCCAAGCGTGTGGATTCCGCGCTGGAGCGTGTTTCGCTGTCCGACAAGGGCGAGCTGTACCCGGCGGACTTGTCCACGGGCCAGCAGCAGCGGGTAGGCATCGCCCGCGCCATCGTTCACCAGCCAGCCCTGCTGCTGGCCGACGAACCCACCGGTAACCTCGACCCGCGCCTGGCGGCAGAAATCATGGGCGTGTTCGAAGACATCAACCGGCTGGGCACTACTGTTTTGATCGCCAGCCACGACCTGGCACTGATTGCGCGCATGCGCCACCGCATGCTGACCCTGCAGCGCGGCCGCTTGATCGGCGATGGGGAGGCCGGGCAATGAGCACTACACGTACGCCGAAGGTGTCCGAACGGGTGGCGCCTAAACCGGCCGACCCGCAAGCGCCTAAAAAACGCACCGCCGACGATGACGGGCCAGACCTGCGCACGCTGATGCATGCCTGGCTGGAAAGCCACCGTGCCAGCCTGGCGGACAGCTTGCGCCGCCTGGGCAAGCAGCCGATTGGCAGCTTTTTCACCTGCATGGTGATGGCGGTGGCCCTGAGCATGCCCATGGGCCTGTCGTTGCTGCTCAAGAACGTGGAGCAACTGGGCGGCTCGTGGCAGCGCGCGGCGCAGATTTCCCTGTACCTCAAGCTCGATGCCAACAGCCGTGATGGCGAGGCGTTGCGCGATGAGATCAAGGGCATGCCCGGCGTAGCCGAAGCCCAATACGTCAGCCGCGAGCAGGCACTGCAGGAATTCCAGCAGCAGTCCGGGCTGGGTGAAGCCCTGCGCGAATTGCCCGATAACCCACTGCCCGGTGTGGTGGTGGTCACCCCTACCGAGGTCGACAAGCCAGCCCTCGAAGCGCTGCGCCAGCGCCTGTCTGAGCTGCCGCGCGTTGACGTGGCCCAGCTTGACCTGGTGTGGGTGGAGCGCCTGGCGGCCATCCTCAAGCTGGGCGACCGGTTCGTGTTCGGGCTGGCGGTGATGCTGATTTCTGCATTGTTGTTAGTAATCGGTAACACAATTCGTCTACATATCGAAAACCGCCGTATCGAGATCGAAGTCATCAAGCTGGTCGGCGGTACCGATGCCTACGTGCGCCGGCCCTTCCTGTACATGGGCGCCCTGTACGGGCTGGGCGCGGGCCTGCTGGCGTGGGCCATCCTGGCGTTTGGCCTGAGCTGGCTGAACGAGGCCGTGGTTGGCTTGTCCGGCCTGTACGGCAGTGACTTCGCCTTGGGCGGGGTACCGCCGTCCGATGGTCTGTCGCTCTTGATCGGAGCGGTGCTGTTGGGGTATATCGGTGCATGGATCGCAGTGGCCCGCCACCTGAACGAGCTGGCACCGCGATAGTTTTCTGTGCCTCATTGACGTGCTGTTCACGCAGGAACTTGTACCGTGGTTCCAGGTCAATGTAGGCAGCGCCCAAAAGGCGCGAGTTTAGTAAGTCGGAGGTTCTTGAATGACCACATCGTTGCAACCTGCCTATGCCCTGGTACCCGGTGCAAACCTGGAAGCCTACGTGCACACGGTCAACAGCATCCCGCTGCTGACGGTCGAGCAGGAGCGTGATCTGGCCGAGCGTCTCTACTATGAGCAGGATCTCGAGGCCGCTCGGCAGATGGTGATGGCCCACCTGCGTTTCGTCGTACACATTGCCCGTAGCTACGCAGGCTACGGGTTGGCCCAGGCTGACCTGGTGCAGGAAGGTAACGTCGGCCTGATGAAGGCCGTGAAGCGCTTCAACCCCGAAATGGGCGTGCGCCTGGTGTCGTTCGCCGTGCACTGGATCAAGGCTGAGATCCACGAGTTCATCTTGCGTAACTGGCGCATCGTCAAGGTGGCTACCACCAAGGCGCAGCGCAAGCTGTTCTTCAACCTGCGCAGCCAGAAGAAGCGTCTGGCGTGGCTGAACAACGACGAGGTGCATCGGGTGGCCGAAAGCCTCGGCGTAGAGCCGCGGGAGGTGCGCGAGATGGAAAGCCGCCTGAGCGGCCACGACATGGCGTTCGACCCGGCTTCTGAGGCGGATGACGACAGTGCCTTCCAGTCGCCTGCGCACTACCTGGAAGACCACCGTTACGACCCGGCCGTGCAATTGGAGGATGCTGACTGGAGCGACAACTCCACCAGCAACCTGCATCAGGCCCTGCAAGGCCTGGACGATCGTAGCCGCGATATCCTGTACCAGCGCTGGCTGGCCGAAGAGAAGGCCACCCTGCACGAGCTGGCAGACAAGTACAGCGTATCGGCCGAGCGTATTCGCCAGCTGGAGAAGAATGCGATGAACAAGGTCAAGGCGTTGATCGCTGCCTGACCCTGGTTCACGTCGCAAAAAAGCCGCTGCCCCGTAAGGGACAGCGGCTTTTTCATGGCTGTGTTCAGAGCTTGCGGGAAGTGTCCAGTTGCATCAGGTAGCTGGGGCCGCCCAGTTGGCTCATCTGCCGGCTGATCCAGCCGGCGCGGCTGGCCACATAGGCACTGGGCCGGCCCGCGTTCCATTTGATCGGGCTTGGCAGCACCGCCGCCAGCTGCGCGGCCTGCTGGCGGTTCAGGCGGCTTGCGTCCACACCGAAGTGATAGCGTGCTGCAGCCTGCGCGCCGAATACCCCTGGGCCCCACTCGGCGCTGTTCAGGTACACCTCAAGGATGCGCTCCTTGGACCACAACAGCTCCATCAGGGCCGTGAACCACGCTTCCAGCCCCTTGCGCAACCAGCTGCGCCCGGACCACAGGAACAGGTTCTTGGCTACCTGCTGTGTGAGGGTGCTGGCGCCACGGATGCCGCCCCCGCGTTCGTTGTAGGCCAGCGCAGCCTGGATGGCGGGTATGTCGAAGCCCCAGTGGGTGGCGAACTTCTGGTCCTCGCCGGCGATTACCGCCACTTTCAGGTCATCGGAAATGCGCTCCCACGGCACCCAGTCACGCTGCAGGTCGATGGGCTCGCCGTCTACCCAGGACTCCACCTTGCGCTCCACCATCAATGCCGTACCCGGTGGCGGTACCCAGCGGAACACCAGCACCAGCACGATACTGCCGGCGGCGAACCAGAGCAGGGCGCGGTACAGTCGGCGTAAGAGGTTTGGCAGCATGGGGATGGCTTGGCCGTACGGATGGAAGGGGCCATTATACAGACCCGATACGAGGAGTCGTCCCATGCTTCGCAGCTTCCTGATGCTTGCCGCCTTTTTCGGCTTTACCGGTGTCGCGCTGGGCGCCTTCGCCGCGCACGGCCTCAAGAACAGGCTCAGTGCCGATTACCTGGCGATTTTCCACACCGGTGTGACCTACCAGCTGGTGCACGCCCTGGCGCTGTTCGGGGTTGCGCTGCTGGCAGCGCACTTGCCCGGGCGGCTTGTCGGTTGGGCAGGCGGCCTGTTCGTGCTGGGTATCGTGCTGTTTTCCGGCAGCCTTTACCTGCTCACCCTCAGTGGCATCGGCAAGCTTGGCATCATCACCCCCATCGGCGGTGTGTGCTTCCTTGCCGGCTGGCTGTGCCTGGGGCTTGCCGCGTGGCGGCTGGGCTGACTGGGCGGCCCGCAATCGCGACTAATGGCGTGTGGCGGCCTTGGGTTGCAGGCCCTTTCGGGGCTAGAATGCGGGCCCCAAAGAACAATGGTGGCCGTGAGCATGCGCATTCAACTCAATGGTGAGCCGTACGAATTGCCGTCGGGCGAGAGCGTCGCGGCCCTGCTGGCTCGCCTGGACCTGGCTGGCCGCCGCGTGGCGGTAGAGCTCAACCAGGACATCGTGCCGCGCAGCCAGCACGACAGCACTGCGCTGCACGAGGGTGACCAGGTCGAAGTGGTGCACGCCATCGGCGGCGGCTGATCGCTGCCGGCGAACCCCCTGCAAGCCCAGCAACCTTTTCCCGAGGAACAACCATGAGCAACGTTCGCAGCGACAAGCCCTTCACCCTGGCCGGCCGTACGTTCCAGTCGCGCCTGCTGGTCGGTACCGGCAAGTACCGTGACATGGAAGAAACCCGCCTGGCCATCGAAGCCTCGGGTGCCGAAATCGTCACCGTTGCCGTGCGCCGCACCAACATCGGCCAGAACCCGGGTGAGCCGAACCTGCTCGATGTGCTGCCGCCAGATCGCTATACCATCCTGCCGAACACCGCAGGTTGCTATGACGCCGTCGAGGCCGTGCGCACCTGCCGCCTGGCCCGTGAGCTGCTCGATGGCCACAACCTGGTCAAGCTGGAAGTGCTGGCCGACCAGAAAACCCTGTTCCCCAACGTGATCGAAACCCTCAAGGCCGCCGAAGTGCTGGTCAAGGATGGTTTCGACGTGATGGTCTACACCAGCGACGACCCGATCATCGCCCGTCAGCTCGCCGAAGCCGGCTGCATTGCGGTCATGCCCCTGGCAGGCTTGATCGGCACCGGCCTGGGCATCTGCAACCCGTACAACCTGCAGATCATCCTTGAGGAATCGAAGGTGCCCGTGCTGGTCGACGCCGGTGTAGGCACCGCATCGGATGCCACCATCGCCATGGAAATGGGCTGCGAGGCAGTGCTGATGAACTCGGCCATTGCCCACGCCCAGCAGCCGGTGCTGATGGCGGAGGCCATGAAGCATGCCATTGTCGCTGGCCGCATGGCCTACCTGGCCGGCCGTATGCCCAAGAAACTCTATGCCAGCGCGTCTTCACCGCTGGAAGGTCTGATCAAGTAAGAGCCCCTGATGACTGAATCGCACGATACGCCGACCACCCCTGACGGCGACGCCCGCCCACACCGTCGCATCAAGAGCTTCGTGATGCGCGCCGGGCGCATGACCGAAGGCCAGCAGCGTGGCCTGGACCAAGGCGGCCCGCAGTTCATCCTGCCGCTGGCCGACAGCCCTGTGGACTACGACCAGGTGTTTGGCCGGTCGGCGCCGCGCACGCTGGAAATCGGTTTTGGCATGGGCCATTCCTTGCTGGAAATGGCGGCGGCCGCCCCAGATCAGGATTTTATCGGCGTAGAGGTTCATCGCCCGGGTGTGGGTGCGCTGCTCAACGGTGTGCTCACCCAGGGGCTGCAGAACCTGCGGGTGTATGACTGCGATGCCATCGAAGTGCTGAACCGCTGTGTGGCCGACAACAGCCTCGACCGCCTGATGCTGTTCTTCCCCGACCCCTGGCACAAGGCGCGTCACCATAAGCGCCGTATCGTGCAGCTGGAGTTTGCCGAGCTGGTGCGCCGCAAGCTCAAGCCCGGTGGGGTGTTCCACATGGCGACGGACTGGGAGCCCTACGCCGAGTACATGCTGGAAGTGATGAACGCCGCGCCGGGCTATCGCAACCGCGCGGCGGATGGCGCCTATGTGCCCCGCCCGGAAGAACGCCCGATCACCAAGTTCGAACGCCGCGGCGAGCGGCTGGGGCATGGGGTGTGGGACTTGAAGTTCGAGAAGGTCGACTGATCGGCTTTCGCAAGCTGTGGGAGCAACTGTCTTCCCCAAGATCTCAAAGCTGGCGCAATCACTGTGGGAGCGGGTTTACCCGCGAAGCAAACAGCGCGGTGTATGGCACCGGCTTTGCCGGTGTTCGCGGCTGAAGCCGCTCCCACAAGGTGGATTGCGCCAGCATTCAGACTTTGTGGAAGACAGTTGCTCCCACGGGTTGGTGCTGAATCACAAGATTATGTGCACTTGCGTGAGCATCAGCTTCGCGTGCCGACCAACTGCAGACCGCGCCTGACTGGTCAATCACCCGCGCCGATCAGCCACCACCCCAATCAGCACCAGCACCACCAGCAACACCGGCGCCAGCGCATAGTTGTTGAACTGGCCCAACCCTTTCACCACCCACGGCGTGGCATAGATCAGCGCCGCGCCGCTGCCGATCATCACCAGCAGGGCCATCAGGGGTACCCGCAGGGCGCCTGCCAGGCTGCCCAGGCGTTGCTCCACCCAGGTCTTGATGTCGGTGCCGAACAGCACCAGTAGGCAGCCCACCAAGGCGAGCGAAATTTCTGACAGGTTGCTGCGGCTCCAGCGGGAAACCGTCGCGAGCAGATCAAGTACCAGATCCATGGGTCATCCTTAGGTCAAGAAATACTGCAGCAGGTCGTTGAGGAACAACTGCCCCCGGGGCGTTGCGGCCAGCCGATCCGGTTCGACCTGCAAAAGGCCCTTTTGTTCGGCACTGCGGCGGGCCTCGGCCAGTTGCGCGAGGGGCAGCCCGGTGCGTTCGGTGAACAGCCGGGCTTCAACGCCATCCGTGAGCCGCAGGGCGTTCATCAGGAACTCGAACGGCAGTTCAGCGACCGGCAGCAGCTTTTCCCCCGCCTTGAACGGTTTGGCCAGGTTCAGGTAGTCCTTGGGCAGGCGCGTCTTCCAGGTACGCAGAATGCGGCCATCGGCAAAGGTGAGCTTGCCATGGGCGCCGGCGCCGATGCCGATGAAGTCGCCAAAACGCCAGTAGTTCAGGTTATGCCGGGCAGCGCGGCCAGGTTGGGCATAGGCGGACACTTCGTACTGGGCAAAGCCGTTGGCGGCCATGAGGTGCTGGCCGGCTTCCTGGATATCCCAGAGGATATCGTCCTCGGGCAGCGCTGGCGGCTGGTTCCAGAACACGGTGTTCGGTTCCACCGTCAGCTGGTACCACGACAGGTGCGTCGGGCCCAGGTCGATGGCCTGGCGCAGGTCGCCGAGCGCATCATCCAGCGACTGGTCGGGCAGCCCGTGCATCAGGTCCATGTTGAAATTGTCGAAGCCGGCGGCGCGTGCCATACCTGCTGCGCGTACCGCTTCGTCGCCGTTGTGGATACGCCCCAGCGCCTCCAGTTTGCCGGGCTGGAAGCTCTGCACGCCGATGGACAGGCGGTTGATGCCCGTTTGCCGGTAGGCCTTGAACTTGTCCTGTTCGAACGTACCCGGGTTGGCCTCCAGGGTTATCTCGATGTCCGGTGCAAACGCAATGCGTTGTTCCACACCGCGCAACAGCCGGCCCAAGGCGGCGGCACTGAACAGGCTGGGCGTGCCGCCCCCGAAGAAGATCGAGCTGATGGGGCGGCCCTGTACGGCGGCCAGCTCCTGGTCCAGGTCGGTGAGCAGTGCCGCGACATAGGCATCTTCGGGCAGCTCAGGCCCGGCCGCGTGCGAATTGAAGTCGCAGTACGGGCATTTGCGTACGCACCAGGGGATGTGGATGTACAGCGACAGCGGCGGCAGTTGCTGGAAGCCTGCCGCCGAGGGGGTGGACTGCGGTGGGATCATGCCAGGCCCAGACGTTGACGCAACAGGGCCATGGCGCGGGCGCGGTGGCTAAGCTGGTTCTTGTCCGCGGGCGCCAGGTCGGCGCTGGAGCAGTCACGTTCGGGCACCCAGAACAGCGGATCGTAGCCAAAACCATGGTCACCGCTGGCCTGGAACAGAATACGGCCGTGCCACAACCCTTCGCACAGGATCGGCAGTGGGTCGTCTGCATGACGCACCAGCGCCAGCACGCAGACGAACTGGGCGCCGCGCTCGGCCTCAGGCACGTCTTTCAGTGCTTCGAGCAGCTTGGCGTTGTTCGCCGCGTCACCCTGGCCATTGGCATAACGCGCCGAATAAATCCCCGGAGCCCCTCCAAGGAAGTCCACGGCCAGGCCCGAGTCATCGGCCAGCGCCGGCAAGCCGGAGATGCGCGCGGCATTACGGGCCTTGAGGATGGCGTTTTCAACGAACGACAGGCCGGTTTCTTCCGGTTCGACCTGGCTGAACTCGCCAATGGACCGCAATTGCACGCTCTGGCCGAGCATGGCTTGCAGTTCCTTGAGTTTGCCGGCGTTGTGGCTGGCCAATACCAGTTGCTGGAAATTCATCATTCGCCTGGGAACACTTCCTGGTTGAAACTGAAGGAGTTGCCGATGCCGCCGGTTTCGACATTCAGGTCGAACGTGACGGTTTCGGGCTGTTCGATCTTGAACTGGGCCACGTACGACACCGTGCCCTGGTCGGTAACCTGCCTGAACGACAGGGGGCTGCTGCGCCCGGTGAGGTCCTTGACCGTACCGCTGACCACTGCCGTTGCCGGTTTGCCGGCCTTGAGCGCAGTCAGGGTGAGTACCCCCAGGTTCTTGCTGCGTACCAGGCCCGTGGCCGCAGCTACCTGGGGCGTGAGCATGCTCGAGGTGAAGGCGCTGTAGTGCACCGTCACGTTGCCGAATACCTCTTTGCGATCGGCGCGGGCAGTATCGGCGGCCACCGCCGGCAAGGCCAGACACAAACTGACGAGAAACAGTGCAAGGCGACGCATGGTGCGATCCCTCCGAAAAATCAGACTGCGAGCTGGTGTTCCTGCAGGCCGGGGCTGCTGACCCGGTAGATGCCGATTTCACCCAGAAGATTAGGCCAAAGCCGGCCACCCCACCCATTGCGGTGCAGGTTATCGACAGCCAGGCGGTCCAGCACCTTGGCCTTGCGCTCGTGCACCAGCTCTTCGAAGTCTGCGAAGGTGCAGAAGTGGATGTTCGGCGTGTTGTACCAGGTATACGGCATGAAGTCCGACACCGGCATGCGGCCTTTGGTCGCCAGGTACCAGCGGCAGCGCCAATGGCCGAAGTTGGGGAAGGTGATGATGCACTGGCGGCCCACGCGCAGCATCTCGTCCAGGATACGGTCGGGGTATTCCACGGCCTGCAAGGCCTGGGTCATGATCACCACGTCGAAACTGTTGCTGGCGAAGTTGCCCAGGCCTTTGTCCAGGTCTTGCTCGATGACATTCACGCCCTTGGCGACGCACGCAGCGATATTATCGGCGTCGATTTCCAGGCCGTAACCGGTGACCTGCTTGCGATCGCGCAGCGAAGCCAGCAGTTCGCCGCTACCGCAGCCCAGGTCGAGGACCCGGCTACCGGCGGGGATCCAGTCGTGGATGATTTCCAGATCGGCTCTCATGCTGTCCTCAGATGGCAATGCGGTTCATGTAGTTCGAGAAACCCTGCATGTAGCGAGGTGTGGGGATCAGGAAAGCATCGTGCCCATAGGGCGAGTCGATTTCCAGGTAGCAGACGTTCTTGCGGGCGGCCATCAGCGCGTCGACGATTTCCCGCGAGCGGGCAGGGGAAAAACGCCAGTCGGTGGTGAACGACATGATGCAATAGTTGGCCTTGACGTCGGCCAGGGTTGCCGCCAGGTCGCCGCCGTGGGTGGCTGCAGGGTCGAAATAATCCAGCGCCTTGGTCATCAGCAGGTAGGTATTGGCATCGAAGCGACCGGAAAACTCTTCGCCCTGATAGCGCAGGTAGCTTTCTACCTGGAACTCGACACTGTGGAAGTCGTAGTTGAGTTTGTCGCTTTTCAGCTCACGGCCGAATTTCTCACCCATCGAGTCGTCGGACAGGTAGGTGATATGGCCGACCATGCGTGCCAGCATCAGGCCGCGTTTGGGGATCACCCCCTGGTCCTGGAACGAACCGCCATGGAACTCGGGGTCGGTCAGAATCGCCTGGCGCGCCACTTCGTTGAAGGCAATGTTCTGCGCCGACAGCTTGGGCGCCGATGCGATGTCGACGCAGTGGCGCACCCGCTCGGGGTAGGTGATGGTCCACTGCAGTGCCTGCATGCCGCCCAGGCTGCCACCGACCACTGCCGCCCACTGCTCGATGCCCAGGCGCTGGGCCAGGCGCACCTGGCTGTGCACCCAGTCTTCCACCGTGAGCACCGGGAAATCGGCACCGTAGGGCTTGCCGGTGGCGGGGTTGAGGCTGCTGGGCCCGGTGCTGCCGTTGCAGCCGCCCAGGTTGTTCAGGCTGACCACGAAGAAGCGGTTGGTGTCGATTGGCTTGCCTGGGCCGATGCAGCTGTCCCACCAACCCGGCTTGCGGTCGCTGGCGTCATGGTAGCCGGCAGCGTGATGGTGGCCGGACAAGGCATGGCAGATAAGCACAGCGTTGCTCGCGCTGGCGTTCAGGGTGCCGTAGGTTTCGTAGACCAGCTCGTAGCTGATCAGGGAGCGGCCGCAGGCCAGGGCCAGCGGTTCATCGAACCTGGCGGTTTGCGGTACTACCAGACCGACGGAATCTTCGGGAAAGACAGTGGACATCGACCCTGCTCACGCTTGACGGAGGCGTAAGTCTAAAGAGCGCTACCCCCAGCGGCAAGCAAAGGCTTGCTGCCGGGGGTGGGCCGGGTCAGATCATGCGCCACAGCTCTTGCGGCATGCCGGCATAGGCGGCCAGCGGTGGCATGACGAACGACTGGATCACCTGGATCGCCAGGAAGGCGAAGATCGGCGAAATATCCATGCCGCCCAGGTTGGGCACGATGCGGCGGAAGGGCGCCAGTACCGGCTCGCTGATCTGGTAGGCAAGCTCTGCCGCCGGGTTGTTCGAGTTGGGGGCCACCCACGACACGATCACCATCACGATCATCGCTACCCAGAAGATCTTCAGGAACAGCGAGGTGATGCCGATGATGGCCCACATCAACAGGTGCAGCACGTCACCGAAGGTGTCGTAGGTGACCATCAGCACAAAGCCCATCAGCAGCGCCTGGATGACCACCGCCAGCAGCAGCGACGAGGTATCCAGCCCGGCAATGCTGGGGATGACCCGGCGAATCGGTTTGAGCAGTGGCTGGGTGGCGCGCACGGTGAACTGGGACAACGGGTTGTAGAAATTGGCCTTTACCAGTTGCAGCACGAAACGCAGCAGCACGATCACCAGATACAGGCTGACCAGGGTTTGCACCACGAAGATCGCGGCGCCGGACAGTGCATTCATCTAAAACTCCTTATTGGCCCAGTTGTTCGGCCAGCTCTGCGGAACGCTTGGCGGCGGCCTGCAGTGCCTGCTCGACGATGGCTTCGAAACCGCTGGCCTGGAACGACGTGATGGCGGCCTCGGTGGTGCCCGCGGGCGAGGTGACGCGACGGCGCAGTTCGGCTGCATCTACTTCGCTGGCCACCGCCATGCGGGCGGCACCCAGTGCGGTGTGCAGAGTCAGCTGAGAGGCGGTTTCACGGGGCAGGCCGAGTTTCTCGCCTGCAGCCGTCATGGCCTCGATCAGCAGGAAGAAGTACGCCGGGCCACTGCCGGAGACAGCCGTTACTGCGTCCAGTTGCTGCTCCTGCTCAAGCCACAGCGCGGTACCCACTGCCGACAGCAGCTGCTCGGCCTGCTGACGCTGCTCGGCAGAGACCTCGTGGGTGGCATACAGGCCGCTGACGCCCTGGCGCAGCAGGGCCGGGGTGTTGGGCATGCAGCGCACCACCGGCCGGGCACCGAGCCAGCTTTGCAGGCTTGCGCAGGTAATGCCCGCAGCAATGGACACAATCAACTGACCACCCTGCAGGTTGGGTTGCAGGGCCTGGCAAACGGCTTTCATCACTTGTGGCTTGACCGCCAGCACGATCACGTCGGCGTCAGCGATGGCCTGGGCGTTGTCTTCGAAGGTTTCGACGCCGTGATCGGCCTGGATGCGGGTGCGGGTGTCGGCGCCAGGGTCGCTGGCGCGGATCTGCGAAGCCTCCAGGCCCTGGGCACGCAGACCACCGATCAGGCTGGCGGCCATGTTGCCGGCGCCAATAAAGGCAATACGTGTCTGGCTCATGTCAGGTCCTTGTGGGGAAGAGTGAGTAAAGCATGGAATCAGGCGTTGCCGTAATCGCGTGCACCGAACAGGGCGGTGCCAATGCGCACCCAGGTCGCTCCCTGGGCAATGGCGGCTTCCAGGTCGTGGCTCATGCCCATGGACAAGGTGTCCAGGCCAAGCCCCAGGCCTTCCTGCAACTGGCGCAACCTTGCAAAGGCGGCCTCTTGGGCGGTGCGGTCTTCGGTGGGCTCGGGGATTGCCATCAATCCGCGTAGCTGCAAGTTGGGCAGTGCCGCAATCGCTTCGGCCAACGCTGGCAGGTCGGTGGGGGCACAGCCGGCCTTGCTGTCTTCGCCACTCACGTTCACCTGCAGGCAGATATTGAGTGGCGCCAGCCCGGCGGGGCGTTGCTCCGACAGGCGTTGGGCGATTTTCAGGCGGTCCACGGAATGTACCCAGTCGAAGTGCTCGGCGATGGCTTTGGTCTTGTTCGACTGAATGGGGCCGATGAAGTGCCAGATCAAGGGCAGGTCGCCCAGTTGCTGCTGCTTTGTCAGCGCCTCTTGTAGGTAGTTTTCCCCAAAGTCGCGCACACCTGCAGCGTGAACCTCGCGGATCGCGCTGGCCGGCTTGGTTTTGCTCACGGCCAGCAGATGCACGCTGGCGGGGTCGCGCCCGGCGGCCTGGGCACCCTCGGTGATGCGGGCGCAAATCGTGGAAAGGTTGTCTGCTAGGGTGGACATTGATTCGATGCCGGCAACGGAGAGGTTGCCGCATTTTACCTGGTTGAACGCCGAAGGGGAGTCTCATGGACGTGACTGACCTGCTGGGCAGGGCCGTGGCAGCGGGGGCGTGCGACCTGCACCTGGCTGCGGGCCAGGTACCCATGCTGCGCAAGGACGGCCAATTGCAGCGCTTGCCGGGCACCGCCTTGCAGGGGGCCGAGCTGGCTGAGGGTATGGCCTGCATGCTGAGCGAGGCCCAGCTGCACCAGTGGCAACACGGCGATGAACTGGACATGGCATTGGCACTGCCGGCGCTGGGGCGTTTCCGGTTGAACCTGTTCAGGCAATTGAACGGCCTTGCACTCACGTTCCGCCTGATACCCGGGCGTATTGCCGGGTTGGACGAGCTCGACCTGGCAGGCATTTTCAACACCATCGCAGGCTGCGACGATGGGCTGGTGCTGGTCGGCGGCCCTACCGGCTGCGGCAAGTCCAGCACCCTGGCCACGCTGGTGGATCAGTTGAACCGCGAACGGTCCTTGCACATCATCACCCTCGAAGACCCGGTGGAAGTTATCCACAGCAGCCAGCGCAGCCTGGTGAACCAGCGTGAAGTTGGCCGGCACTGCACCGGCTTCGCCCAAGGTTTGCGCAGTGCCCTGCGCCAGGACCCGGACGTGATCATGATCGGCGAGTTGCGCGACCTGGCCACCATCCGCCTGGCGCTGCGTGCGGCCGAGACCGGTCACCTGGTACTGGCCACGGTGCACACGCGCTCTGCAGTGAACAGTATCGACAGGTTGGTGGAGGTGTTTGCTGCCGAAGAAAAACCCCTCGTACGCGCCATGCTCGCGCAATCGTTGCAGGTAGTGGTGGTGCAGCGGCTGGTCAGGCGGGCAGGCGTGGGCAGGGTGGCTGCGCGGGAAGTGCTGGTGGCCACCCCGGCTGTGCGCAACCTGATCCGCGAGGGGCGCATGGCGCAGTTGCATTCGGTGATGCAAGCCGGTGCGGCAGAGGGGATGCAGACGATGGAGGGGGCAATGCGCAGGCTGCGGGACAGGGGGTTGGTTGAGGCGGATTAGTCGAGGCGGGGTGACGCCCGTGCTGCCCGTTGCGTAGGGATGACGCCAGGCAGGCAGCACGTAAGTGCAGCCGTGGTTTCAGCGCTTGGCCAGGTTCAGCTGTTGCTGCTCCTTGGGCAATACACGCTTGGCGACAACGTAATGCTTTTGCCAGTAAGGCTTGCTCAGGTTGTCGATGCTAACCCGCTTGCCCCGGCGAGGCGCATGGATGAAGCGGTCGTTGCCCAGGTAGATCGCAACGTGGTTCACCCGGCGGCTCTTGATGTTGAAGAAAATCAGGTCGCCCGGCTTCAGGTCACCCTTGGCCACCTTCGTGCCGTGGCCCTGGGCCATGGCGCTGGAGGTGCGCGGCAGGTTCACGTCGGCAACGTCGTTGAAGGCGTATTGCACCAGCCCGCTGCAATCGAAACCTTTTTTGGGGTTGCTGCCGCCCCAAACATAAGGGGTACCCAGCACGTTGACGGCCCGGCTGAGCACGTCGCTGCTCTGCTTGGCAGACATGGCGACAGCGGGCCTGCCATGTTTGCTGCTGGCGGCATTGCCAGGGCGAGCATGCAGGGTGGCCTGTTTGACAGGGGCACGCTTCACTGCGGCATTGGTGGTATAGCCGGTGAAACCGTTGGGAAGACGTTGCTCACGGTTGGTGGCGTGGGCGGCCAGGGGCAATAATAGGCAGAGGGTCAGCCATGTCTTGATCAAAGGCGGCATAGATGAAGCTCTTATGAATAGTTGTGTGTTGGGCGCGCAACTTTATAACAGCTTTTTGATCAATCTTTGATCCGTTGGTCGATTCTTCACGTACCGTATGTCGGCCCGGGCGAAAAAAGTCACAACTTTTTTTAGAAAAATTTCATCCGCAGCGCACGAGGTTTATGCATGAACAGTTATCAACAGGGCGCACCCCTGCACGACACCCACAGCAAGGTGATCGGCTACCTGCT
This sequence comes from Pseudomonas sp. S60, assembly GCF_016647865.1. Lineage (NCBI taxonomy): Bacteria > Pseudomonadati > Pseudomonadota > Gammaproteobacteria > Pseudomonadales > Pseudomonadaceae > Pseudomonas > Pseudomonas sp. S60. The sequence goes on from NZ_JACVVH010000011.1 coordinate 44,803, forward strand.
GTGGATCCTGGGCTTTACCGGGTCCCATCGCTTCTACTACGGCAAGCCCATCACCGGCACCCTCTGGTTTTTCACCTTCGGTTTGTTCGGCATCGGTTGGCTGATCGACCTGTTCCTGATTCCGTCCATGGACCGTGAGGCGGACCTGCGTTTCGAGTCCGGGCGTATCGATTACAACATCGCCTGGATCCTGCTGACCTTCCTCGGCGTGTTTGGCCTGCACCGCCTTTACCAGGGCAAATGGGTCACCGCGATCATCTACTTCCTGACCGGTGGCCTGTTCCTGTTGGGTGTGCTGTACGACTTCTGGACCCTGAACACCCAGGTGTCCGAGCGCAATGCGGGGCGGGGTTGAGGCGCGGCCCGGGTGGGAGCACCTGTGCAAGGTTGCTCACACCCGGGCCTGAAAGGCCGCTTACTGGCGGGTTTGGCGCTGTTGCAGCAACAGGTTGCTGAAGCCCGCGCCGGCCAGTTGCTTCTGCGCGACGGTCAGTTGTTCGCGGTTGCTGAAGGGGCCGACCAGTACCCGGTACCAGGTTTCTTCCTTGACCGTGCCCGATTCAACCTTCACCGCCTGGCCCAGCAGAATGATCTGCGCGCGCACCTTGTCGGCGTCCGCCTGCTTACGGAATGAACCCGCCTGCAGGAAGAACTGCGTGGTCGCTGCCGGTTTGATGACGGGCGGTGCCGGTGGCGGCGTTTGCCCCAGCAGTGCAGCCTGGGCACGGGCCGTGTCGATCTTCGCGGCTTCGGCCGGTGTCACCGGGGTGACCGGCTGGGCCGGTACTGGTGGCGTCTTCTCCGGCACCGCTTCGGGCGGCACGATCACTTCCGATTCGGGCAGCAGGGTATAGAAGTCATACTTCGGCTTTACCGGCTGCTGCACGGTGGGGGCCTGGGTCGACTTGCCGGCTTCGGCCGCTTTCTCGGTTTTCTGCTGCTCGGGCTTGGTGCGCTTGATATCCGCACCGCCGGGTTCGAGCTTCATCAGGAACACGATGAATGCGCCCACGGTAAGGCCGACCGCCAGCCATACCCAACCCGGGATAGGTTTTTTGGCCGGCGCTGTCTGGCGGCTGGCGCCGCGCTTGGGGGCAGGTTTCTTCTTGGCAGCCAACTTACATGCGCTCCAGGGTTTCCAGGCCGAGCAGTTCCAGACCTTGTTTGAGGGTGCGGCCGGTCAGGGCAGCCAGGCGCAGGCGGCTTTGCTGCTGCTGCGGGGTTTCGGCGGCCAGAATCGGGCAGTTCTCGTAGAAGCTGGAGAACAGCCCGGCCAGGTCGTACAGGTAGCTGCACAGCACGTGCGGCGTGCCTTTCTCGGCCACGTTGTTGAGGATTTCCCCGAACTGCGCCAGGCGTGCGGCCAGGTCCTGCTCATGGGCGGCTTCCAGTACGATGCTGCCCTCGACTTCCTCGAAGCCCTTGCCCAGCTTGCGGAACACGCCGGCCACGCGGGTATAGGCGTACAGCAGGTACGGCGCAGTGTTGCCTTCGAAGTTGAGCATCTGTTCGAAGTTGAAGCTGTAGTCGCTGGTGCGGTGCTTGGACAGGTCCGCGTACTTCACCGCACCAATGCCCACCACTTCACCGATGTGGCGCAGGTCGTCGTCGGCCAGGGTCGGGTTCTTTTCCTTCACCAGCGCGTAGGCGCGGTCCTTGGCTTCGGTCAGCAGGTCGATCAGCTTGACGGTGCCACCGTCGCGGGTCTTGAACGGGCGGCCGTCGGCGCCGTTCATGGTGCCGAAGCCCATGTGCTCCATTTGCATCGGGTGGCCGACGAAGCCGGCACGGCGCGCTACCTCGAACACCTGGTTGAAGTGCAGGGCCTGGCGCTGGTCGACAAAGTACAGGGCGCGGTCAGCCTGCAGCACGTTGCTGCGGTAGCGCACGGCAGCCAGGTCGGTGGTGGCGTACAGGTAACCGCCATCGGCCTTCTGCACGATCACTGGCAGTGGTTCGCCTTCGCTGTTCTTGAATGCTTCGAGGAATACGCACTGGGCGCCCTGGTCCTCGACCAGCAGGCCTTTGGCCTTCAGCTCGCGGACGACATTGGCCAGGTCGTCGTTGTAGGCACTCTCGCCCATGACGTCGGCCATGGTCAGCTTGACGTTCAGCAGCTCGTAGGTTTTCTGGCAGTGCGACAGGGAGATGTCCTTGAAGCGTGTCCACAGGGCCATGCACTCCGGGTCACCCGCCTGCAGCTTCACCACCAGGCCTCGCGCTCGGGTAGCGAAGGCCTCGGATTCGTCGAAGCGCTTTTTGGCGGCGCGGTAGAAGTTCTCCAGGTCCGACAGCTCGTCGCTGGTGATCGGGTTTTCTTCAAGGTACGCCAGCAGCATGCCGAACTGGGTGCCCCAGTCGCCCACGTGGTTCTGGCGAATCACCTGGTCGCCGAGAAACTCCAGCACACGCGCCACGCTGTCACCAATGATGGTGGAACGCAGGTGGCCGACGTGCATTTCCTTGGCGAGGTTCGGCGCCGACAGGTCGACGACCACTTTCTGCGCAGGGCCGGCCTTGCGTGCGCCCAGGCGGGCATCGCCCAGGGCGGCATCCAGGCGGCTGGCCAGGGCTGCGGTGTTCTGGAAGAAATTCAGAAAGCCCGGGCCGGCGATTTCGACCTTGGTGATGTCGGCACTGGCCGGCAGGGCATCGATCAGCTTCTCGGCCAGGTCGCGCGGCTTCATGCCGGCAGGCTTGGCCAGCATCATGGCGATGTTGCTGGCGAAGTCACCGTGGGTCTTGTCCCGGGCGTTTTCCACCTGAATCGCCGGCGACAGGCCGTCAGGCAGCACACCGTCGTTGACGAGTTGGGTGAGGGCTTGCTGGATCAGCTGGCGAATGGTGTCTTTCATGGAAATCTCTTTTCGACCGCAAGCGCGGTGAGCGCCTGGATGCGCAGGTGGAAAAACTGGGCATTATCCGTGGCTGGGAGCAGGTTGCCAACCTTTGAGCTGCAAGCGGCAAGCTGCAAGCTGCAAGAAAAAGCGATATCGCGCTGGCGCTGGTTTTTCTTGCAGCTTGTAGCTCGTGGTTTGCTTTGAGCCACAAGCCACAAGCTGTAAGAAGAAGCCATGCCACACGCGCACTGCTCTTTCTTGCAGCTTACAGCTTGCAGCTTGCAGCTCAGTACAGGTCGAGGGGGTCGACGTCCAGGGACCAGCGTACCTGGCGGCCGCTCGGCATCTGCTCCAGTACCAGCAACCAGGCGCTGATCAGCCGGTGCAGGGGCGCACGGGTGGCGGCCTGTAGCAGCAGCTGGGCACGGAAGCGCCCGGCGCGGCGTTCCATGGGGGCGGGCACTGGGCCGAGCAGTTCGATGCCCGGCAGGCCTTGCTCTGCCACCAGGCGCTCGGCGGCTGCGCACGCCTCATCGAGAAACGCTTCGGCCTGGCCGGGCTTGTGCGCCTCGGCCCGCAGCAACGCCAAGTGGGAAAAGGGGGGCAGCCCGGCGGCGCGGCGCTCGTCCAGCGCCTGCTTGGCGAAGGCGAAGTAGCCCTGTTCGGTCAGTTGTACCAGCAGCGGATGGTCTGCCAAGTGCGTCTGGATGATCACCTTGCCAGGGTCCTCTGCACGCCCTGCGCGCCCGGCCACCTGCACGATCAACTGGGCCATGCGCTCGCTGGCGCGGAAATCGCCAGAGAACAACCCGCCGTCGGCATCGAGGATGGCCACCAGGGTCACCCGGGGAAAATGGTGCCCCTTGGCCAGCATCTGGGTGCCGACCAGGATGCTCGGCTGGCCACGCTGGATGGTGTTGAACAGCTGCTGCATCGCGTCTTTGCGCGAGGTACTGTCGCGGTCCACGCGCAGCACCGGGTAGTCCGGGAACAATACCTTCAGGCGCTCTTCGGCACGCTCTGTACCGGCCCCCACCGGGCGCAGGTCCACGTGGTTGCACTGTGGGCAATGGTGCGGCAGGCGCTCGTCATAGCCGCAGTGGTGGCAGCGCAGCACCCCGGAGCGCTGGTGCACCGTCATGCGCGCATCGCAACGCGGGCACTCGGACAACCACCCGCAGTCGTGGCACAGCAAGGTTGGCGCGAACCCGCGGCGGTTGAGAAACACCAATACCTGCTGGCCGGCTTCCAGTGTCTGGCGGATGGCCTGCTGCAACGGGCCGCTGATACCGCTGTCCAGCGGCAGGCTCTTCACATCCAGGCGCAGCATGCGCGGCGGGCGGGCACCACCGGCACGCTGGTTCATGCGCAGCAGGCGATAGCGCCCGGTCAGGGCATTGTGCAGGGTTTCCAGCGAAGGCGTGGCCGAACCGAGCACAATGGGCACGTTGTCCTGGTGGGCGCGAACCAGGGCAAGGTCGCGGGCGTGGTAGCGCAGGCCTTCCTGCTGTTTATAGGAGCCGTCGTGCTCCTCGTCGATGATGATCAGCCCAGGGTTTTTCATGGGTGTGAACAGCGCCGAACGGGTGCCGATGATGATATCTGCCTCGCCGTCGCGTGCAGCCAGCCAGGCGTCGAGGCGCTCTCGGTCGCTCACCGCCGAGTGCAGCAACGCAATGCGGGCGTTGAAGCGTTGTTCGAAGCGCGCCAGGGTCTGCGGGCCGAGGTTGATTTCAGGGATCAGCACCAGGGCCTGCTTGCCGGCCTCCAGGGTTTCGCGGATCAGTTGCAGGTACACCTCGGTCTTGCCGCTGCCGGTCACGCCTGCCAGCAGAAACGCGCCAAAGTGGCCAAAGCCTTCCAGTACGGCATCGAAGGCATCGCGTTGTTCGTCGTTGAGCGGCAGTTCCGACTGGGCCAGCCAATGCTCGCGGCGTTCCTGGGGCAGGTGGCGGCGAACCTCGAGCTGCACCAGGTCCTTGGCCAGCAGCAGGTCAAGGCTGTCCTTGTTCAGGTTGAGCTTGCTCAGCAGGCTGTGGGGCACGCCGTGGGGGTGCTGGGCCAGGGTCTTGAGCGCGTCACGCTGGCGCGGCGCGCGGGCAATGCGCGGGTCTTCCAGGCGTGCGCCGGGGGCTACATGCCAGAAGCGCTCCTGGCGCATCTCTGCCGGCTCGCCCTGGCGCAACAGGGTAGGCAGCGCCCAGCTCAGGGTGTCGCCCAGGCTGTGCTGGTAATAGTGCGCCGTCCACAAGCACAGCTTGAACAGCGATGGCGGTATCGGCGATACCGGGTCGAGCAAGGCGCTGGCAGGCTTGAGCTTGTCGGCGGGCACCTCGCTCTCGGCGCAGACGTCTACCAGCACGCCGATCATTTCCCGGCGACCGAACGGCACGCGTATGCGCATGCCTGGGCTCAAGGCCTGGCGTGCGATGCTGGCCGGTGCCTTGTAGTCGAACAGCCGACGCAGCGGGGAGGGCAGGGCAAGGCGCAGGATGACGTCGGGCACGCGGAAAGTCTCGGAGGGCGTTTCAAGAACTGGCGAGCCTAGCAGACGACGGTCGGTACACGCGACAACTTGCACTGGCGCAGCGCTCTGGTATTATTCGCCGCCTAATTACGTGCGGTATTCAACAATTGGTGTTGGGTGGCGGCACGCAGCTCGAGGAAGTGACCATGAAAGCAGATATTCATCCAAACTACGAAGTAGTTGCAGTCACCTGCAGCTGCGGCGCCAAATTCGAGACCCGTTCGACCCTGGCCAAGCCGCTGGCGATCGACGTGTGCTCGCTGTGCCACCCGTTCTACACTGGCAAGCAGAAAGTCCTGGACACCGGTGGCCGCGTACAGAAGTTCGCCGATCGCTTCGGCATGTTCGGTACCAAGAAGTAATCATGCGCAAGGCGAACCCTTCGGGTTTCGCAGTGCTGCTGAAAAAGGCGCCCCTTGTGGGCGCTTTTTTTATGGCCCTGTTTTGGTACCTCCCGGCACAGGCATTCTGCCCGCTGCCGCAGCGCCCACAGCAGGTCGCGGTGCGGTACGTGGTGGATGGCGATACCGTGCGCCTGGTCGACGGCCGCAGTGTGCGCATGATCGGCATCAATGCCCCGGAAATTGGCCGCAAGGGCCAGGCCAGCGAGCCTTATGCCGAGGCCGCCCGGCGTCGCCTGCAGGCCTTGGTCAAGGCCAGTGACGGGCGGCTCGGCCTAGTACCTGGCGTGGAAAAGAAAGACAGATACGGCCGCACTTTGGCGCATCTGTACAGCCGTACCGGCAACAATCTGGAAGCACAACTGCTCAGCGAGGGCCTGGGCTATCGCATTGCGTTCGCCCCCAATGTGCGCCTCAACGCCTGCCAGCAGCGCGCTGAGCAGGTTGCACGCAAGGCGGGTGCCGGCCTTTGGAAAACGTCGCCGGTGGTGTCTGCACGCGCGCTCAGGCAACCCGGGTTCGCGGTTGTCAGTGGGCGTATCAAGGCCGTACAGCGCCACCGGGGCGGTATATGGCTGAACCTGGACGACGCAGTCACGCTGCAGGTGCCCGCTCGTCTGCAACGTACTGTGCCTGCCAGCTTCTTCGATAACCTGAAAGGGCAGCGAGTCGAGGCGCGCGGCTGGGTGAGGGATCGGTCCCGTAAAGACTCGGGCAGGCCCGGGCCCCGACGCTGGTTCATGCAGTTGACCGATCCGAGCATGTTGGAGCGGGTTGGGGGTCAAAAGATGTAGACATTTCGCTATTGGATTGTACACACTGTAAGGCGTATGCCCCGTGGGTTATAGCGTAAAGTCTTAGGCTAAAGGCCTTGACACTAGTGACCGACCAGTCTTGTGACTCCCCGGCTCTTTGCGTATCCTCGGCGGTCCGTCAGAACAGCCAATAGCGGAATGCCCACCATGTCAGACCTGAAAACCGCCGCTCTCGAATACCACGCCAAGCCTCGTCCGGGGAAACTGAGCGTGGAACTCTCCAAGCCCACCGCCACCGCCCGTGACCTCGCCCTGGCCTACAGCCCAGGTGTAGCAGAGCCTGTGCGGGAAATCGGCCGTGATGCAGAGCTGGCCTACAAGTACACCGGTAAAGGCAACCTGGTTGCGGTGATTTCCGACGGTACTGCCATCCTCGGTCTGGGTGATCTCGGCCCGCTGGCCTCCAAGCCTGTCATGGAAGGCAAGGGTGTTCTGTTCAAACGTTTCGCCGGCATCGACGTGTTCGACATCGAAGTCGAGTCGGAAAGCCCGCAAGCGTTCATCGACACCGTACGCCGCATCTCGATCACCTTCGGTGGCATCAACCTCGAAGACATCAAGGCCCCCGAGTGCTTTGAAATCGAGCGCACCCTGATCGAGCAGTGCGATATCCCGGTCTTCCACGACGACCAGCACGGCACCGCCATCGTGACGGCTGCTGGCATGATCAACGCCCTGGAAATCGCGGGCAAGAAGCTCGAAGACGCCAAGATCGTGTGCCTGGGTGCCGGTGCTGCCGCCATCTCCTGCATGAAGCTGCTGGTGAGCATGGGTGGCAAGGTCGAGAACATCTACATGATCGACCGTAACGGGGTGATCCACGCTGGCCGTGACGACCTGAACCAGTACAAGGCGCAGTTCGCCCACGCCACCGACAAGCGCACCCTGGCCGATGCCCTCGACGGCGCCGACGTGTTCGTTGGCCTGTCCGGCCCGAACCTGCTCAGTGCAGAAGGCCTGAAGTCGATGGCTGCCAACCCGATCGTGTTCGCCTGCTCCAACCCGGACCCGGAAATCGCCCCGGAACTGGCTCACGCCACCCGCAACGACGTGATCATGGCCACCGGTCGCTCCGACTACCCGAACCAGGTGAACAACGTACTGGGCTTCCCATTCATCTTCCGCGGCGCCCTGGACGTACGTGCCAAGCGCATCAACGAAGAAATGAAGATCGCCGCGGCCATCGCCCTGAAAGACCTGGCCAAGCAGCCGGTGCCCAAGGAAGTTTGTGAAGCCTACGGCGTGGAAGGCCTGGAATTCGGCCGTGAGTACATCATTCCGAAGCCACTGGACGCTCGCCTGATCACCGTCGTGTCCGACGCCGTGGCCAAGGCAGCCATCGAGTCCGGCGTAGCCACCCTGCCGTATCCGAAGCACTACCCGCTGACCAGCGTGGATGACGTGTTCAACGGCTGATTGCCGCTGTCGCGACATTAAAAAGCCCCGGCTCGTGTGAGCCGGGGCTTTTTGTTGGGCGGTATCTTGTGGCGCCTGGGCGGCGCTCGATCAGCGTGCCCAGGCAACACCTCTATCAGCCACCCTGCCTCAGAACAGATCCATCGGCGCGGCTTCGTCTGCTGGCAGTGGGCTGCCAGGCGCCACACCATTGCCCAGCTCGTCGTTGGACGGTGGCGAGTCCTCGGCCTTGAACAGCTCGAAGTAGGCATTTGGCGTGCTTGGCGTGGCAGCGCGGCCACTGACCGGGTCCACGCGCAGGCTGAGGATGCCTTCGGGCTCTGCAGGGGGGTGTTCCGGCATGCCCTTGAGGGCCGCGCCCATGAAGCCCATCCAGATCGGCAGGGCAGCAGTGCCGCCGTATTCCCGGCGGCCCAGGGTTTCGGGCTGGTCGAAGCCTACCCAGACCGTGGTCACGTAATCGGCGTTATAGCCGGAGAACCAGGCGTCCTTGGATTCGTTGGTAGTACCGGTCTTGCCGGCCAGGTCGGTGCGGCCGAGGGCCAGCGCACGGCGCCCGGTGCCGCGCTTGATCACATCCTGCAGCATGCTGGTGAGGATGTAGGTGGTGCGGCCATCAATGATCTTTTCTGCCACGGCTGGCACCTGCGCAGCCTGCTCCGGCGCCGTAGCGCCTTCACCCGGCATCTGCGTGGTGATCGGCTGCTCGGGGGCGGCCAGGCCAGCCTGGTCTTGGGCACCTTGGGGTACGCGGGCCGGGTTAGCGGTGAACAGCGTTTCGCCGCTGCGGCTCTCGATGCGGTCGATCAGGTACGGGGTGATCTTGTAGCCGCCGTTGGCGAACGTGCTCCAGCCGGTGGCGATCTCCATGGGCGTGAGCGTCGCAGTGCCCAGCGCCAGCGACAGGTTGCGCGGCAGGTCCTGCTTGTTGAAGCCGAACTTGGCGATGTAATCGATGGTGCGGTCGACACCCATGGCCTGCAGCAGGCGGATCGATACCAGGTTACGCGACTTGTACAAGGCTTCGCGCATGCGGATAGGGCCGAGGAAGGTGTTGGTGTCGTTCTTCGGCCGCCACACTTTGTCCACCGACTCGTCGACGAACACGATCGGCGCATCGTTCACCAGGCTTGAAGCGGTGTAGCCGCTGTCCAGCGCGGCGCTGTAGATGAAAGGCTTGAAGCTTGAGCCTGGCTGGCGTTTGGCCTGCATGGCACGGTTGTAGTTGCTTTGCTCGAACGAGAACCCCCCCACCAGCGCACGGATCGCACCGCTGGTCGGGTCCAGCGTAACCAGTGCGCTCTGCGCCCCTGGCACCTGGCTGAACTTGAGTGCCCCATCGTTCAGGCGCTGCAGCCGCACCAGGTCGCCCACTTGGGCCACATCTGCCGGCGACTGAGGCGCGCGGCCTTGGGCATTGGTATTGATGAACGGGCGAGCCCACTTCATGGTGTCCCAGGCGACGGACTGCTCCTTGCCACTGCGGGTGAGCACCTTCAGGCCGGTTTTCTCTACCTGGGTGACGATGGCAGGCTCCAGGCCACCCAGGGTGCGCTGCTTGGCCAGTTCTTGCAGCCAGGCAGCCTGGGTACGGCCCGGGAAGCGTGCCTCCGGGCCACGGTAGCCGTGGCGTTCGTCGTAGTCGGTCAGGCCCTTGAGGATGGCCTGGTTGGCCATGTCCTGGGTGTCGCTGGGCACTGTGGTGGTAACGCGGAACCCTTCGGTGTAGGCGTCGCTGCCGTAGCGGCCGACCATTTCGGCACGGGCCATTTCGGCGATGTAAGGGGCATTCACTTCGGGCGTGGGCACGTGGTAGCTGGCGTTGAGCGGCTCGGCCAGGGCGGCCTGGTAGCTCGCTTCGTCGATTTTGCCCAGCTTGTACATGCGGCCGAGAATCCAGTCGCGACGCTCTTTGGCGCGCACCGGGTTGGCCAGCGGGTTGAAGCGCGAGGGGGCCTTCGGCAGGCCGGCGATCATCGCCATCTGCGCAAGGCTTACGTCGCGGATCGACTTGCCGTAGTAAACCTGTGCGGCGGCATCGATGCCGTAGGCACGGTTACCCAGGTAGATCTTGTTGACGTACAGCTCGAGGATCTCGTCTTTGGTCAGCTCGCGCTCGATCTGCAGGGCCAGCAGAATCTCGTTGGTCTTGCGCGAGAAGCTGCGCTCGCTGGTGAGGAAGAAGTTCTTCGCCACCTGCATGGTGATGGTGCTGCCGCCGGTCTGGATATGGCCGGTCTTGACCAGCTGGGTGGCGGCGCGCATCAGGCTGCTCGGGTCTACACCGTAGTGGTTGAGGAAGTTGTCGTCCTCGGCAGACAGAAGCGCCTGAATGAACTGTGGCGGAATTTCCGCGAAACGGATGGGCGAGCGGCGCATTTCGCCAAACTCGGCGATCAGCTTGCCGTCGCTGCTGTACACCTTGAGGGGGATCTGCAACTGGATGCTTCTGAGCGAATCGACCGAAGGCAGGTTGGGACTAAGATACAGAAACGCACCGCTCACACCGAGTACGAGCGCGCAGATGACTGCGACGGAAGACCACCAGAAGAACTTAAGCAGACGTATCAAGGCTTTTCGGTGTCCAGTTTGTGAGTGAATTGCACGCGGGTCCGGCGGACCAAAACGCCGGGCATTATAAGCATTTTTTCCCCTCTCCGGGTTACCGCCCAGGTGGCTGGTCGTCGTTCTGGCCAGCGCGCATCCGGTCGCAAACCGAAGGGGCGGCAGGCAACAGGAACGCCGCGATGATAGGACGCTTTGGCAAGGATGCCGGTTCACTTTCAGGGTTGGAAATTACCGCGGGGAGCGTTAGAGCCCTGCAGTTACGGCGGCGCAAGCGGCATTACCACGTGGTGAGCTGGGCGGAGGAACTGTTCGACCCGCCAGCAGGCACCCACTGGATGGCGCAGCCGGCCTCGGTGGTGGCTGCCCTGCAGCGTATGCGCAGGCGCAGCGGGTTGCGCAAGGTGGCCATGGCGCTGCCAGCCGATCAGGTCATCTGCAAGTATTGCCAACTCCCCCTGGGGTTGGGTGAGGGGCAGATAGAGGCGCAGTTGCTGGCCGATGCCGAGCGGCTGTTCCCTTTTCCGCTCGATGACCTGGCACTGGACTTCCAGGTGCTCCACGCTTGTGCGGCGCAACCAGGTTTCGCGCAAGTGATGGTGGCCGCCTGCAGGCAGAGCACCCTGGCCTCGCTCGAGGCGCTGGTGGCGGAAGCGGGGCTGCAGCTGGAGGCTGTTGAAGTGGACACGCTCGCCCTGCGGCGGCTCGTGCCCGCGGCCAGTGATCGGGATGTGGCCCTGCTGCGACTGAGCCCGCACGATGCCACTTTGCACCGCATCAAGCCTGGTGGCGGCTGCCTGCGGCGTGAGCTGTTGCTGGATGCAGGCCCTACACCCGAGAGCATCCAGCGGCAGCTGAGCGACGAGTGCCTGCCTGGTCATCTGTGGGTCGTCAGCGCCGAGCCGTACCACCAAACCTGGCTGGCCGAGCTGCAAAGCAGCCTCAACGTGCATTGCAGCCCGGTGCCCGGGCTGGCTGGCCTCGCTCCGTTCAATGGCGCCATGCTCCTGGCTGGCGCACTGGCCGTTGGGGGGGTGTGCAGGTGATCCGGCTCAACCTGCTGCCCTGGCGCGAGCGGCAGCGCCAAGCAGCGTCGCGGCGTTTTTATGGCCAGCTTCTGGCAAGTGCCGTGCTGGCCCTGTGCGCGGTCATGGTCGTGGACCAACTGGCCCGCCAGCGCGGGGAGCAGCAACGGCTAAGCAACCTGCAGCGCGAGGTTGCAATCTCGTCACGGCACCAGCAGGCGCAGGCCTTGGCTGAGCTGCGTGACCAGTATGCTGTGCTGGTGGCCAGGTTGGCTGAACTGGAAGGCCTGCGCGGTCACCCTGATGTGCTGGCAGGCCTGTTTGCCGACCTGGAGGGTGCGTTGCCCGGCGAGATGCAACTGCTGGGCCTGCACATGCAGGCTGGCCACCTGCGCTTGACTGGCGTGGCACCCTCCGGTGCGGTGATTGCCCAGTTCATGCGTGACCTGCAGCGGTCCGGCGTGCTGGCCGGCCTTGAGCTCAAGTCCATCAAGAGCTTGCCTGGCGCAGACGAGTTCATGCTCACAGCTCGAGTGGCGGCATTCTGGTCATGAATACCACGGCGTTATTGGGCAGCCTGGCCATCATCGGCCGCACGCCATGGTTCAGGCGGCTGGCACCATGGTTGTTGGCCTTTGGCTTGTTCACCCTTGGCTGCATGGTTCGTCTGCCTACGGCGATGCAGCAGCAAAGGGGTGAGCATGCCCGGTCTGCCGCATTGGAGGCGCAACACACTGCGGCGGTGCAGCAACTGGCGGAGCGGGAGGCTTTGAAGGCGAAGGTGGCAACTGCCGAACGGCATATCCAGGAGGCACTGTGGTACCTCGATGCAGGGCAGGGGATGAGTGACCTGCTGGAGCGGCTGTCAGCCTCGGCGGGTAGCCACGGCGTGTTGATCGAGCAGTTGCAGGTGCGTGATGCCGAGCAGCAGGCGGGGTTGCAACGGGTACCGCTGGAGTTGCAGGTCACAGGGCCCTACAGGGCTGTGCGTGTGTGGCTGAACGAGTGGTTTGCGCAGCCGGCGGTATTTCGCAGCGGTGATTTGGCGATTGCAGGTGTTGATGGCCAGCCAGCGATCGTGCGTCTGCGATTGCACGTAGACACCTACCAGGCAAAAGCGCCGCCGCCCTCGGCTGAGTTTCTGGCGCGCTTGCCTGCCAGGCAACTGGCCGCAGGGCCTTGCGCTGATCCCTTTGCACCCAGGCTCGCGCCCTGGCGAGGGAACAGGCTGACCGGGGTGCCGCTGAAACAGGTGCAGATGGTTGGCCACCTGTCACGCGGCGATGCGCACGAGGCGTTGGTCGTGGTTGCCGGCACCCTGTATCGCCTGCGCACAGGTGACCGGGTGGGGCGCGACAATGGCGTGGTGGTGCAGGTCACCCCAGGCCAGGTCGAAGTGCAAGAACGGCTTTTCATGACGGGGGTGTGGCACCCGCGCACTGCCTTCCTTTCTCTGCAGCGACGTACGGGCAAGGAGGCCCCGGTTCAGGATGAAAACATTGAGCAAATGGCTGCTGACGTTACTGCTGCCGCTCCAGGCGGCGGCAGCGTCGACCTATCAGGGTGAGGCCTTGTCGCTGAACTTTCAGGATGTGGAAGTGCGGGCCGTTTTGCAGGTGCTGGCTGATTACGCCGGTATCAATCTGGTGGCCAGCGATGCCGTGCAGGGCAATGTCACCTTGCGGCTGCAGGATGTGCCCTGGGATCAGGCGCTGGACCTGGTGCTGCGCAGCAAAGGGCTGGGGCGACGCAAAGATGGCAATGTGCTGCTGGTCGCGCCCCTGTCGGAACTCAGCTCGGCACCGCAGGGGGCGCCCGGCGGCCTCGGGCTGGAGGCGCAGTGGCAGCCCATGCAGCGCGAACTGTTGCCTGTGCATCATGCCAAGGCCGCCGACCTGGCGGATTTGCTGCTGGCCAGCCTGGCCGACGACGGCATTCTCAGTGGCCGAGGCAGCCTGAGTGTCGATGCCCGCACCAACACACTGGTGGTGCATCAACCCGCTGATCGCCTGGCCGAGGTGCGGGCGTTGGTGGCCCAGCTGGATGTGCCGGTGCGTCAGGTGGCCATCGAGGCACGGATCGTCGAGGCCAATGTCGGTTATGAGAAGGGCCTGGGTGTGCGTTGGGGCGGGCGCCTGTACAGTGAGGCACCGCGGCTGGGCAAGGAGCTGTTCGTCGATCTTGGCGTGGAGCGGGCCGGCAGTAGCCTGGGGCTGGGCCTGCTGCGCGCTGGGGTGCTGCTTGACCTCGAACTCAGCGCCATGGAGAAGAGCGGCAAGGGCGAGATCATTTCGCAGCCCAAGGTGGTTACCGCCGACAAGGAAACTGCCCGCATCCTCAAGGGCACCGAGGTGCCCTACCAGCAATCCAGCAAAAGCGGCGCCACCTCGGTTGCGTTTCGCGAGGCGTCCCTGTCGCTGGAAGTGACCCCGCAGATCACGCCGGACAACCAGGTCATCATGACGGTGAAGGTGACCAAGGACGAGCCGGATTACGTCAATGCACTGAACGACATTCCGCCCATTCGTAAAAACGAGGTCAATGCCAAGGTGCGCGTGGCAGATGGGGACACCATCGTGATCGGCGGTGTGTACTCCACCTCGCAAAACAATATGGTCGACAAGGTGCCATTTTTGGGCGATCTGCCGTATGTTGGGCGGCTGTTTCGACGCGATGTATTACAAGAGAAAAAATCCGAGCTGCTGGTCTTCCTGACTCCGCGTATCATGAGTGACCAGGCGATTGCTGTGAGTCGTTGATTCTGTGCGAAATTTGATACTTGTGGGGCCCATGGGTGCTGGCAAAAGCACCATCGGGCGCCTATTGGCCAAAGAGCTGCGCCTGCTGTTCAAGGATTCCGACAAGGAAATCGAACTGCGATGCGGCGCCAACATCCCGTGGATCTTCGACAAGGAAGGGGAGCCGGGCTTCCGTGACCGCGAGCAGGCCATGCTCGCCGAGCTGTGCGAACTCGACGGCGTGGTGGTTGCCACCGGCGGCGGCGCGGTGATGCGTGAAGCCAACCGCCTTGCCCTGCACCAGGGTGGGCGGGTCATCTACCTGCACGCCTCGGTCGAGCAGCAGGTCGGGCGCACCGCCCGCGACCGCAACCGCCCCCTGCTGCGCACCGCGAACCCCGAAGCCACCCTGCGCACCTTGCTCGAAACCCGTGACCCGCTCTACCGGGAGATCGCGGACCTTGTGGTGGAAACCGACGAACGGCCGCCGCGCATGGTGGTAATCGACATTCTCGAACGCCTGCAGCAGTTGCCCCCCCGTTAACCCGGGACTATTCTCGGCCTCCTGCGTCGAGCGAGGTCAAACGTTACCGCGTGGCTTGCCCGAACGGCGCCGCGCCCAAGATCATTGTGGGGATACATGCAGACACTGAAGGTCGACCTGGGCGAGCGTAGCTACCCGATCTACATTGGCGAAGGCCTGCTGGACCAGCCCGAGCTGCTGGCGCCGCACATCGCCGGGCGGCAGGTGGCCATTGTCTCCAACGAGACCGTTGCCCCTCTGTACCTCGAACGCCTCACCCGTACCCTGGGTGCCTACGCTGTGCTGCCAGTGGTGCTGCCCGATGGCGAGGCGCACAAGAACTGGCAAACCCTGCAACTGATCTTCGACGGCCTGCTGACGGCACGGCACGACCGCCGCACCACCGTGATCGCCCTGGGCGGCGGCGTGATCGGCGACATGGCCGGCTTTGCCGCTGCGTGCTACCAGCGCGGCGTCGATTTCATCCAGGTCCCCACCACCCTGCTGTCCCAGGTGGATTCCTCGGTTGGCGGCAAGACTGGCATCAACCACCCGCTGGGCAAAAACATGGTCGGCGCGTTCTACCAGCCCAATGCGGTGCTGATCGATACCACCAGCCTGAGCACCCTGCCGGCACGCGAGTTGTCCGCCGGCCTGGCCGAAGTGATCAAGTACGGCCTGATCTGCGACAAGCCCTTCCTGGAATGGCTCGAAGACAATATGCAGGCGCTGCGCGGCCTTGACCCGGCAGCGCTCACCCAGGCCATCAGCCGCTCCTGTGCAGCCAAGGCTGCGGTGGTGGGGGCGGATGAGCGTGAGTCGGGCGTGCGCGCCACCCTGAACCTGGGCCACACCTTCGGGCATGCCATCGAGACCCACATGGGCTACGGTGTGTGGCTGCATGGTGAAGCGGTTTCGGCGGGTACGGTAATGGCCCTGGAAATGTCCATGCGCCTTGGCTGGATCACCCAGGCCGAACGTAATCGCGGCATCCGCCTGCTGCGCGATGCAGGTTTGCCGGTGGTGCCACCACAGGAAATGACCCCGGCGCATTTCATGGAGCACATGGCGGTCGACAAGAAGGTGCTGGACGGCCGTCTGCGTCTGGTGCTGCTGCGCCAGATGGGCGAGGCCGTCGTTACCGACGACTATCCTAAAGAGATTCTTCAGGCCACCTTGTCCGCGGATTACCGCGCGATCGTGGCCCAGCTTTGAGGTTGTGACAGCGCAATGACCAGTTTGCATGCCGATGAGGCCTTTCTCGACCATTACCAGTTGAGCCACGACCCGTTCGCACCCCGTGTGCCCGGTTTCAAATTCTTCCCTGCCCAGCGCAAGCCGGTGTTGGGCCAGCTGCACCATCTGGCCCGTTACAGCCAGCTGATGCTGGTGGTCAGCGGGCCGTTGGGCAGCGGCAAGACGCTGCTGCGCCAGGCCTTGGTGGCCAGCACCAACAAGCAGTCGGTGCAAAGCGTCGTGGTGTCTGCCCGCAGTGCCGGCGATGCCGCCAGCGTGCTGGCGCACATCGCCCAGGACCTGGGCGTTGCCCAGCCCGAAGTGCAGGCCATCCTGTCCAAGGTCGTGCAGCTGGCACTGACCGGCCAGGAGGTGTACCTGCTGGTGGACGATGCGGAACAACTTGGCGAGTCGGCACTCCAAGCGTTGCTGGAGTTGGCAGCAGGCGTGCCGGAAGGCCGCCCGCATGTGTTCCTGTTCGGTGAGCCGTCGCTGATTGCAGGGCTTGACGAACTCGAGATCGAGGAAGAACGTTTCCACATCATCGAGCTTGCCCCCTACAGCGAAGAGGAAACCCGCGAATACCTGGAGCAGCGCCTGGACGGTGCTGGCCGGGGCATCGAGGTGTTCAGCCGTGAACAGATTGCCGACATCCATGAAAATTCCGACGGTTGGCCTGGCAACATCAACCAGGTCGCCCGTGACACGTTGATCGAAGCCATGATCGCCAGCCGTTCGACGGTCAAGCGACCATCCATGGGGTTCAAAATGCCGAAGAAACATGTGCTCGCGCTGTCTGCTGTGGTCGTTGTCGCCGTCGCGGCTGCCGTGTTGATGCCCAGAAAGGGTGACAAGGCCCCTGCCGAAGCGCCAGCGGCCCAGGCGCAGCTGCCGCTGGGCGATGGCAAGGGTGCGGCCATCGAATTCTCGGGCTCCTCGCAGCCCACGCCATTGCCGCTGGTAGGGCAATCGCAACCGGTGATGCGCGAACCCCTGGCCCAGGCCGCTGGCATGGGTGAGGGTGAAGAGGGCAGCCCTGCCGGTGACACCGCACTGCAGCCAGGCAACCCACCGCCTACCGTGACCACCATCGCGCCGCCCCAGGGCGTGGCAGCAGGCCCAGCGCCAACGCCCGCCCAGCCCGTGCAGCAGGCGGCGGCACCGAAGCTAGCCGCCACCCAGCAGACCAAGCCTGCTGCACAGGCCAAGGCCGAGCCTGCACCTACCCAGGTTGCCGTTGCCAAACCAGCACCCAAAGCGGTCGAGAAACCTGCTGCCGGTGGCAGTGGCAATGGTGGCTGGTACACCGGGCAGAAGCCGGGTAATTACGTGGTGCAAATCCTGGGTACAAGCTCCGAGGCGTCTGCCCAGGCCTTCGTCAAGGCGCAGGGTGGCGAGTACCGCTACTTCAAGAAAACCTTGCAGGGCAAGCCGCTCTACGTGGTCACTTATGGCAGCTTTGCCAACCGTGATGCGGCCGTTGCGGCCATCAAGAACTTGCCAGCGAAGGTCCAGGCTGGTAAACCTTGGCCACGTACCGTCGCCAGCGTCCAACAAGAGCTGGCCTCGGCCCGCTGATACCTTCCGGGCGGCATCACCCCGCCGCCCAGTAGCCAAGCGAATTCTAGCGTTCGACTAGCCTGCTGCGCCCAAGCGCGGCAGGCTTTTCTGTCCCGAGCTGCCGGCCACAAGCCTACGTTGCAGTCATGGCTGAAACGCTTCAGACTCAAGTCATGCCGCTACCACGGCAGTTGACGCAAAAACATTCAAAATTGCGACATAAATTTTCAATGGTGAGACATGAAAATTTGTGGGCGCGACTGTCGCTGTGCAACAATGGTTTTCCATGGCCACCGCAAAAAGCTGGCATTTGATCGGCGTGGATGGTAAGTGGTTGTTAAAAAAGAGATTTGCCTCCGTTGAGGGGTGAACCTGGTGAGAAAGTGTCTATGAAAACAGGTCTGTACCATCCCGAAGAATTCAAGGACAACTGTGGTTTTGGCCTGATAGCCCATATGACGGGCGAACCCAGCCACCACCTTCTGCAAACCGCCATGCAGGCGCTCACATGCATGACCCACCGTGGCGGTATCAACGCTGACGGCAAGACCGGTGACGGTTGTGGTCTGCTCATGCAGAAGCCCGACCAGTTCCTGCGCGCCGTGGCCCAGGAGCATTTTGCCGCCGAGCTGCCAAGGCAGTACGCCGTGGGCATGGTGTTCTTCAACCAGGACCCGGTCAAAGCCGAAGCCGCCCGCGCCAACATGGACCGCGAAATCATCGCGGCTGGCCTTAACCTGGTTGGCTGGCGCAAGGTGCCGATCGATACCAGCGTGCTCGGCCGCCTGGCCCTGGAGCGTCTGCCGCAGATCGAGCAGGTGTTCATCGGCGGCGAAGGCCTGAGTGACCAGGAATTCGCCATCAAGCTGTTCAGCGCACGTCGCCGTTCGTCGGTGGCCAACGCCCACGATGCCGACCACTACATCTGCAGCTTTTCGCACAAGACCATCATCTACAAGGGCCTGATGATGCCGCGCGATCTGGCGGCCTTCTACCCGGACCTCGGTGATGAGCGCCTGCAGACCGCCATTTGTGTCTTCCACCAGCGCTTCTCCACCAACACCTTGCCCAAGTGGCCGCTGGCGCAGCCGTTCCGCTTCCTTGCCCACAACGGTGAAATCAACACCATCACCGGTAACCGCAACTGGGCGATGGCACGCCGTACCAAGTTCGCCAATGACCAGATCCCCGACCTCGATGAGCTCGGCCCGCTGGTCAACCGCGTGGGCTCCGACTCTTCCAGCATGGACAACATGCTCGAACTGATGGTGACCGGCGGTATCGACCTGTTCCGTGGCGTGCGCATGCTGGTACCGCCAGCCTGGCAGAACGTCGAGACCATGGACGCCGACCTGCGCGCCTTCTACGAATACAACTCCATGCACATGGAGCCGTGGGATGGCCCGGCCGGTATCGTCATGACCGAAGGCCGCCACGCGGTGTGCCTGCTCGACCGCAACGGCCTGCGCCCGGCGCGTTGGGTCACCACCACCAACGGCTACATCACCATCGCCTCTGAAATCGGCGTATGGGGCTATCAGCCGGATGAAGTGCTGGCAAAAGGCCGTGTGGGCCCGGGCCAGATCCTGGCCGTGGACACCGAAACCGGTCAGATTCTCGACACTGACGCCATCGATGACCGCCTCAAGTCCCGTCACCCCTACAAGCGCTGGCTGCGTCAGCATGCTACGCGCATCCAGGCGACGCTGACCGACGACCAGGGCGTGGCCAGCTACGACGCTGACCAGCTCAAGCAGTTCATGAAGATGTTCCAGGTTACCTTCGAGGAGCGCGACCAGGTACTGCGCCCGCTGGGTGAACAAGGCCAGGAAGCGGTCGGTTCGATGGGGGATGACACCCCCATGGCGGTGCTGTCGCAACGGGTGCGTTCGCCGTACGACTTCTTCCGCCAGCAGTTTGCCCAGGTCACCAACCCGCCGATCGACCCGCTGCGCGAAGCGATCGTGATGTCGCTGGAAATCTGCCTGGGTGCCGAGCGCAACATCTTCCAGGAATCCCCCGAGCATGCCTCGCGGGTGATTCTCAGCTCGCCGGTGGTCTCGCCTGCCAAATGGCGCTCGCTGATGAGCCTGGAGCGTGAAGGCTTCGAGCGCCAGCTGATCGACCTGAACTATGAAGAAAGCGTCGGCCTGGAAGCGGCCATTCGCAACATCGCCGACCAGGCTGAAGAGGCCGTGCGGGCTGGCAAGACCCAGCTGGTACTGAGCGACCGCCACATCGCACCCGGCAAGCTGCCGGTGCATGCGTCGCTGGCCGTGGGCGCTGTGCACCACCGCCTGACCGACAAGGGCCTGCGTTGCGACAGCAACATCCTGGTGGAAACCGCCACCGCCCGGGACCCCCACCACTTCGCAGTGCTGCTGGGCTTCGGCGCCTCGGCGGTGTACCCGTACCTGGCTTACGAAGTGCTGGCCGACCTGATCCGCACTGGCGAAGTGCTGGGCGACCTGGACGAAGTGTTCAAGTACTACCGCAAGGGCATCTCCAAGGGCCTGCTGAAGATCCTGTCGAAGATGGGGATCTCCACCATCGCCTCCTACCGGGGTGCGCAGCTGTTCGAAGCCATCGGCCTGTCCGAAGAAGTGGTCGGCCTGAGCTTCAAGGGCGTTTCCAGCCGCATCAAGGGTGCGCGCTTCCAGGACCTGGAAAGCGACCAGAAGCTGCTGGCCGCCGAAGCCTGGAGTGCGCGCAAGCCGATCCAGCAAGGCGGCTTGCTGAAGTTCGTCCACGGCGGCGAGTACCACGCCTACAACCCGGACGTGGTCAATACCCTGCAAGCCGCCGTGCAGCAGGGCGATTACGCCAAGTTCAAGGAATACACCTCGCTGGTCGACCAGCGCCCGGTGTCGATGATCCGCGACCTGTTGAAAGTGAAGGTGGCCGACCAGCCACTGGCGCTGGACCAGATCGAACCGCTGGACGCCATCCTCAAGCGCTTCGACTCGGCGGGTATCTCGCTGGGTGCACTGTCGCCTGAGGCCCACGAAGCACTGGCCGAAGCCATGAACCGCCTGGGTGCGCGTTCCAACTCAGGTGAAGGTGGCGAAGACCCGTCGCGCTACGGCACCATCCGCAGTTCCAAGATCAAGCAGGTGGCGACCGGCCGTTTCGGCGTTACGCCCGAATACCTGGTCAACGCCGAAGTGCTGCAGATCAAGGTCGCCCAGGGCGCCAAGCCCGGCGAGGGTGGCCAGCTGCCCGGTGGCAAGGTCAATGGCCTGATCGCCCGCCTGCGTTACGCGGTGCCGGGGGTGACGCTGATTTCGCCACCGCCGCACCACGATATCTACTCCATCGAAGACCTGGCCCAACTGATCTACGACCTCAAGCAGGTCAACCCGCAGGCGCTGGTGTCGGTGAAGCTGGTGGCTGAAGCAGGCGTAGGCACCATTGCTGCCGGCGTGGCCAAGGCCTATGCCGACCTCATTACCATTTCCGGTTATGACGGTGGCACCGGCGCCTCGCCGCTGACGTCGATCAAGTACGCTGGCGCCCCGTGGGAACTGGGCCTTGCCGAAACCCACCAGACCCTGCGCGGCAACGACCTGCGCGGCAAGGTGCGGGTGCAGACCGACGGCGGCCTCAAGACCGGCCTGGACGTGATCAAGGCGGCAATCCTGGGGGCCGAGAGCTTCGGCTTCGGCACCGCCCCGATGATTGCCCTGGGTTGCAAGTACCTGCGCATCTGCCACCTGAACAACTGCGCTACAGGCGTGGCCACCCAGAACGACAAGCTGCGCAAGGACCATTACATCGGCACCGTCGACATGGTGGTCAACTTCTTCACCTTCGTCGCTGAAGAGACCCGTGAGTGGCTGGCCAAGCTGGGCGTACGCAGCCTGGGTGAGCTGATCGGCCGCACCGACCTGCTCGATGTGCTGCCGGGCGACACCGAGCGCCAGCAGTACCTCGACCTGACGCCGCTGCTGGGCAGCTCGCACATCCCGGCAGACAAGCCGCAGTTCTGTGAAGTCGACCGCAACCCACCCTTCGACCAGGGCGAGCTGGCCGAGAAGATGGTCGAGATGGCCATGCCGGCCATCCGCGACCAGGCCGGCGGCGAATTCAGCCTGGACATCTGCAACTGCGACCGCTCCATCGGTGCGCGGGTATCGGGCGAGATTGCCCGGCTGCATGGCAACCAGGGCATGGCCAGCGCGCCGATCACGTTCCGCTTCAACGGTACCGCCGGCCAGAGCTTCGGCGTATGGAACGCCGGTGGCCTGAACCTGTACCTGCAGGGCGACGCCAACGACTATGTGGGCAAGGGCATGACGGGTGGCAAGTTGACCATCGTGCCGCCAGCGGGCAGCCCGTTCAAAACCCAGCACAGCGCCATCGTTGGCAACACCTGCCTGTACGGTGCCACTGGCGGCAAGTTGTTCGCTGCCGGTACTGCAGGCGAGCGCTTCGCTGTACGTAACTCCGGCGCCCATGCCGTTGTCGAGGGCACCGGCGATCACTGCTGTGAATACATGACCGGTGGCTTTGTCTGCGTGCTGGGCAAGACCGGTTACAACTTCGGTTCTGGCATGACGGGCGGCTTCGCCTACGTGCTCGACATGGACAACAGCTTCGTCGACAAGCTCAACCACGAGCTGGTGGAAATCCAGCGCATCAGTGGTGAAGCGATGGAGGCTTACCGCACCCACCTGGCGCGGGTCCTTGCCGAGTATGTGGATGAAACCGACAGTGAGTGGGGGCGCGAGCTTTCCGAGAACCTGGACGACTACGTGCGGCGCTTCTGGCTGGTCAAGCCCAAGGCCGCCAACCTGAAGCAGTTGCTGTCCAGCACCCGGGCCAACCCGCAGTAAAACAGCTGCAAGCAGGCAAGCCCCACACTGCAGGTAGAAGCAGTACAGGGCTTGCCAGACTTACGTGATCGTCTTGTGGCTTGCAGCTAAACGCTTGCAGCTGCTGTTAAGAGGTTTTTGAAAATGGCTGAACGTCTGAATAACGACTTCCAGTTCATCGAGGTGGGCCGCAAGGACCCGAAGAAAAAGCTGCTGCGCCAGCGCAAGAAGGAGTTCGTGGAAATCTACGAACCGTTCAAGCCGCAGCAGTCTGTGGAACAGGCGCACCGCTGCCTGGGCTGTGGTAACCCGTACTGCGAATGGAAGTGCCCGGTGCACAACTTCATCCCCAACTGGTTGAAGCTGGTGTCCGAAGGCAACATCCTGGCGGCGGCGGAATTGTCGCACCAGACCAACACCCTGCCGGAAGTGTGCGGGCGGGTGTGCCCACAGGACCGCCTGTGTGAAGGTGCCTGCACGCTGAACGACGGCTTTGGCGCGGTGACCATCGGTTCGGTGGAGAAGTACATCACCGATACCGCCTTCGCCATGGGCTGGCGCCCGGACATGTCCAAGGTCAAACCCACCGGCAAGCGCGTTGCCATCATCGGCGCCGGCCCGGCAGGCCTTGGTTGTGCCGACGTGCTGGTGCGCGCCGGCGTAACCCCGGTGGTCTTCGACCGCAACCCGGAAATCGGCGGCCTGCTGACCTTCGGCATCCCCGAATTCAAGCTGGAAAAAACCGTGCTCAGCAACCGCCGTGAAGTGTTCACCGGCATGGGCATCGAGTTCCGCCTGAACACCGAGGTGGGCAAGGATGTAACCCTTGAGCAACTGCTGGCCGAGTACGATGCAGTGTTCATGGGCATGGGCACCTACACCTACATGAAGGGGGGCTTCCCCGGCGAGGACCTGCCAGGGGTGCACGATGCCCTGGACTTCCTGATCGCCAACGTCAACCGCAACCTGGGCTTCGAGAAGTCGCCGGAAGATTTCGTCGACATGCAGGGCAAGCGGGTGGTGGTGCTCGGTGGTGGTGACACCGCCATGGACTGCAACCGCACCTCCATTCGCCAGGGCGCCAAGGCCGTGACCTGTGCCTATCGCCGTGACGAAGCCAACATGCCCGGTTCGCGCAAGGAAGTTAAGAACGCCAAGGAAGAGGGCGTGAAGTTCCTGTACAACCGCCAGCCCATTGCGATCGTGGGTGAGGAAAAGGTCGAAGGCGTGAAAGTGGTGGAAACCCGCCTGGGTGAACCCGACGCCCGTGGCCGCCGCAGCCCGGAGCCAATCCCGGGGTCTGAAGAGATCCTGCCGGCCGATGCCGTGGTCATCGCCTTCGGCTTCCGCCCAAGCCCGGCCCCCTGGTTCGAGCAGCACGGCATCCAACTGGACAGCCAGGGCCGTGTGGTGGCGCCGGAGCAGGGCAAGTTCAAGCACCAGACCACCAACCCGAAGGTGTTTGCCGGCGGCGACATGGTGCGCGGGTCCGACCTGGTAGTGACCGCCATTTTCGAAGGGCGCACCGCTGCCGAAGGCATCCTGGACTTCCTGGAAGTGTGAGGTCGGCTGCCGGCTCCTGCAAGGTACGCGGTATCTGCAGGGGCCGGCTTTGTACGCGACACAGCTTGACCCAACGCACCCAATAGACAAAACGCATGGTCTCAGCCGTGCCTTTTGTGCTGGCGTCTGAGAAAATGCCCCCACTTTTTTTCCGGATGCCGACATGACTGCCCTGAAGAACGATCGTTTCCTGCGTGCACTGCTCAAGCAACCCGTAGACGTCACCCCGGTGTGGATGATGCGCCAGGCCGGCCGCTACCTCCCGGAGTATCGCGCCAGCCGTGCCAAGGCCGGTGACTTCATGAGCCTGTGCAAAAACCCGCAGTTCGCCTGCGAGGTCACCCTGCAGCCACTGGACCGCTACCCGCTGGACGCCGCGATCCTGTTCTCGGACATCCTTACCATCCCTGATGCCATGGGCCTTGGCCTTTACTTCGAAACCGGCGAAGGCCCGCGTTTCAGAAAGGTGGTCAGCACCCCGGCCGACATCGAGGCACTGCCGGTGCCCGATGCCCAGAAAGACCTGGGCTACGTGATGGACGCCGTCAGCACCATCCGCCGCGAGCTCAATGGCCGGGTACCGCTGATCGGCTTCTCAGGCAGCCCGTGGACGCTGGCCACGTACATGGTCGAAGGCGGCTCGTCCAAGGACTTCCGCAAGACCAAGGCCATGGCCTACGACAACCCTCAGGCGCTGCACCTGTTGCTGGACAAGCTGGCCCAGTCGGTCACCACCTACCTCAATGGCCAGATCCTAGCCGGCGCACAGGCGGTGCAGATCTTCGACACCTGGGGTGGCAACCTGTCGGCTGCGGCGTACCAGGAGTTTTCCCTGGCCTACATGCGCAAGATCGTCAGTGGCCTGATTCGCGAGCACGAAGGGCGCAAGGTGCCGGTCATCCTGTTCACCAAGAACGGCGGCCTGTGGCTCGAGAGCATTGCCGAAGCGGGTGCCGATGCACTGGGCCTGGACTGGACCTGCGATCTCGGCGATGCCCGCCGCCGTGTGGGTAACCAGGTGGCCCTGCAAGGCAACATGGACCCGACCGTGCTGTACGCCCGGCCCGAAGCCATCCGCAAGGAAGTGGCGCGTATTCTGGCCAGCTACGGCCAGGGCAGTGGCCACGTGTTCAACCTGGGCCATGGCATCACCCCGGAAGTCGACCCGGAGCATGCCGGTGTGTTCATCAACGCCGTGCACGAACTGTCAGCGCAGTACCATCAGTAAAGGCCAGCTCGCGGGCATGCCCGCGAGCCCCTACGCCGCCTTTGGCGGTAGCTTGCTCAGGTGCAACGCCACCAGCAGCGCTACCGCCAGCAGGCTGCCGATGAACAACCCGATGCCGTTCCAGCCCCACTGGTGCCAGAACACCCCGCCTGCCGTCCCGGCCACGCTCGACCCCGCGTAGTAGCAGAACAGATACAGCGATGATGCCTGCCCCTTGGCCCGCAAGGCGCGGCGGCCGATCCAGCTGCTGGCCACCGAGTGTGCCCCGAAGAAGCCGAAGGTGAACACCAGCATGCCTATGATCACCATCAACAATGGGCTGGTCAGGGTTATCAGCATGCCCCCCGCCATGACCACGATACTCGCCCAGAACACCTTGCGCCGGCCCAGCTTGTCGGCCAGTGCGCCCACCTGCGCCGAGCTGTAGATACCCGACAGGTACACCACCGACAGCAGCCCCACCAGCGCCTGGTTCATGTGGTAGGGCTCCGCCAGCAGGCGATAGCCAATGTAGTTGAACAGGGTGACGAAGGCGCCCATCAGCAGGAACGCTTCGAGGAACAGCCAAGGCAGCCCGGCATCCTTGAAGTGCACCACGAAGCCGTCCAGCAGGCTGCGCGGGTTCATGGCCTGGGGGCGGAAGTTGCGCGACTCGGGCAGCACTTTCCAGAACACCACCGCCGCCAGCAATGCCAGGCCACCCACCGTGAGCATCGCCGTGTGCCAGCTGACGAAGTCGATCAGCACGCCGGTAATCAGCCGGCCGCTCATGCCACCAATGGCATTGCCGCCGATGTACAGGCCCATGGCCAGGCCGATGTGCTGTGGGTGAATCTCCTCGCTCAGGTAGGTCATTGCCACCGCTGCTAGGCCGCTCAGGGACAGCCCGACCAGTGCGCGGGTGGCCAGCACCAGCTCCCAGCTCGGCATCACGGCGCTGGCGACGGTGCACAGCGCCGCGCACACCAGCGCGAACACCATCACCGGCTTGCGCCCAATGCGGTCGGAGACGGGGCCGGTTATCAACAACCCGAACGCCAGCATGCCGGTAGCGACCGACAGCACCAGGCTGCTCTGCGCGGCATTGATGGCAAATTCCTTCGACAACAGCGGCATCATCGGCTGCACGCAGTACAGCAGGGCAAAGGTGGCAAAGCCGCCACTAAACAGCGCCAGCACGGTTTTCATGAAGGCTGGCGTGCCTTTTTCGATCCACAGGTCGTTGAGCGAGGCAGTCTCAGGTTCAGCAGGCAAGGGAACAGCGGCGGTTTTCACTGGCGGGTACCTCAGGCGCGATGGAAAAAAGCATATAGCTGCCTAATGATTAGATCCAATATATTGTTCGACCTATTTAAGACGTTTCACGACCTGTTGGAGCCTGCCCATGGAGCTGCGTCACCTGCGCTATTTCGTTGCCGTTGCCGAAGAATTGCACTTTGGCCGCGCAGCCCAGCAGCTCGGCATTTCACAGCCGCCCTTGAGCCAGCAAATCCAGGCGCTGGAGCAGGAGCTGGGCGCCAGGTTGTTCGAGCGTACCAACCGTCGGGTGGAACTCAGTGAGGCCGGGCGGCTATT
The DNA here is from genome assembly GCF_016647865.1 of Pseudomonas sp. S60. Taxonomy (NCBI): domain Bacteria; kingdom Pseudomonadati; phylum Pseudomonadota; class Gammaproteobacteria; order Pseudomonadales; family Pseudomonadaceae; genus Pseudomonas; species Pseudomonas sp. S60. The sequence continues at coordinate 71,629 of NZ_JACVVH010000011.1, forward strand.
TCTGGAGGAGGCCCGGCTGGTACTGGCCCAGGTCGAGAAAGCGGCCGATGTGGCCAGGCGTGCCCAGTTGGGGGAGCTGGGCGAGATGAAGATCGGCTTTACGTCCTCTGCGCCGTTCACGTCGAAGATCCCCCAGGCGATCCATGCCTTCCGCCAGCGCTTTCCGGCAGTGCACCTGAACCTCAAGGAAATGAGCAGCCGCGAAGTCGCCGAAGGGGTGTTCGATGAGTCCATCGAAGTGGGCCTGATGCGGCCGATGCCGCTGCCCCAGGGGCTGGTTGCCACGGAGCTGTTCCGCGAGCCACTGGTGGCGGTGATCAATGCCTCGCATGCGCTGGCTCAGGCCACGGAGCAAGGCGTGCATCTGGCAGCGCTGGCCCAGGAACCTTTTGTGTTCTTTCCGCGCAGCTATGGCAGTGGTTTGTATGCCCAGCTGCTCAGCCTGGCGCGTCAGGCAGGCTTCAGCCCGCACTTTGCCCAGGAGGCAGGGGAGGCGATGACGATCATCGGGCTGGTGTCGGCGGGGCTTGGGGTGTCGGTGCTGCCGGCTTCTTACCAGCGTATGCGCATCGAGGGCGTGGTGTACCGCACGTTACTGGATACCGAAGCCACGTCTGCCGTGTGGCTGGTACAGCGCCAGTGCCAGAAGTCGGCGATGGCCACAGCCTTCGCCGAACTGCTGACCGGGCAGGTTCAGGCCTGACGCCAGCCTGCCCCGGTTGCGCCTGGGTATCAGTCCACGCGGGCCAGGTCGCCCTTGATGGCAACACCGGCGATGACCGCGCCGGCATGGCACTCGTAGGTGGCCGGGTCTTTGCGCTCGTTGCGCTTGTAGTAGCTGACGATGTTGGTCACGGCATTGGCGTTGGCCTTGCGCGCAGCGTCCTGCATGGTCAGCAGGGCCGACTGCAGGGCCCATTCGCAGGCCACTTCGTCACTCTTGTTGAAGGCGTTGGTCTTCTTGTTGGTCACGGCATTGGGGCTGACCACCTTGACCTTGCCGCGTGGCTGCACGCCCGCCAGGTAGAACTTGACCGAGCCATCGAGCTTTTTCTCGGCAAGCATTTGCTGCACTACCTTGTCGAAGGGCAGGAACAGCGCGGTATCACGGGCCTGGCTCAGGCCTGGCAGTGCAGCCAGCAGCAGGGCAGTGGCGGCGGTAAGGGTCTTCAAGCGCATCGGTTCTTCCTTGGTCGGTGGTTAGGGGGTAACGCTGCTTTGTTGCAACAGGCTCTGGCTGCTCACTGTGTTGAGCTCACGCACGATGCTGCGGTCCAGGTTGTAGACCCAGCGGTTGTAGTTGCGGTGGATCTTGCCGTCCTTGTACCCCAGCTCGCGGCTGTCGCGGTAGGCGATGCGGAACTGGCTGGCGCTGTAGTGGATATCCACGGCAGCGAAGAAGGTGTTACGCACGGTGATGTCGGCCTGGATCACGCTCGGGTTTACCGAGCGTGCCGTCCAGCCGCGGTCGGCAATGGCCTTCAGAATGGCCTGTTGCACCTGCTGTTGGGTGTAGGGTGTCGCGGAGGCCAGCTGTTCAGCCGGGTTCAGCACCGGCTTCGACGTACAGCCGGCCAGGCCGGTCAGTACAAGGCCCAGGGCCGCTGCGCGGATCAGAGGGGACATTCCATGCTCTCCAGGTTTGGGGTTACGGCCAGCGGCGGAAGATCAACGACGTGTTGACCCCACCGAAAGCAAAGTTGTTGTTCATCACGAACTGGTGGTTCATGGTGCGGAACTCGCCACGCAGGTAGTCCAGTTCGCCACAGCGTGGGTCTACTTCGTCCAGGTTCAGGGTGTGCACGTAGCGGTCACTGTTCATCATCTCGATGCTGAACCACGACTCCAGTGCCCCGCACGCCCCGAGCGTGTGGCCAAGGAAGCTCTTCTGCGAACTGATGGGCATGTGGGTGCCGAACAGGCTGCTGGTCGCCAGGGTCTCGGCGATGTCGCCCTGCTCGGTGGCGGTACCGTGGCCATTCACATAGCCGATTGCTGCGGGTGCCAGGCCGGCATCCTCCAGCGCCAGCTCCATGGCGCGGCGCATGGTCGTCTGCTCCGGGCGGGTGGTGTGCTGGCCATCGGCGTTGCTGCCAAAGCCAACGATTTCGGCGTGTATCCTGGCCCCGCGGGCGCGGGCGTGTTCAAGTTCTTCAAGCACCAGCATGCCGCCGCCCTCGCCAATCACCAGGCCATCACGGCGGCAGTCGTAGGGGCGTGGGCTAAGGTGCGGGGTGTCGTTCATCAGGCTGGTGGCGTACAGCGCATCGAACACCATCGCCTCAGTGGGGCACAGCTCTTCGGCGCCCCCCGCCAGCATCATCGGCAGGCGCCCGTACTTGATTGCCTCATAGGCGTAGCCGATGCCCTGGCTGCCGCTGGTGCAGGCACTGGAGGTGGGGATCAGGCGCCCGGTGAGGCCGAAGAAGATGCTGATATTGGCGGCGGTGGTGTGCGGCATCATGCGCACGTAGGAATTGGCGTTGAGGCCGTCGGCCACCGAGTTGAGCAGCATGTTGCCGAACGCCTTGATCTCGTCCGTGCTGCCGGTGGACGAGCCGCAGGCCACCCCCATGCGCCCATCGCGAATGCTCGGGTCATCCAGCAGGCCTGCATCGGCCAGTGCCCGCTCGGCGGCGGCCACCGCCAGGCGTGATACCCGGCCCATGCTGCGCAGTTGCTTGCGGGTCCAGTGGGCGGGCACCTTGAAATCATCGACGGGGCCGGCCAGCCGCGTGTTCATTTCTTCGAAGCGGTCCCATTCGTCCATGCGCCGGATGCCACTGCGCTGGCTGGCGAAATGCCCGGCGATGGTCGCCCAGTCGCTGCCCAGCGAGGTGATGCCGGCCATGCCGGTGACGACAACCCGGCGCATCAGCACAACCCCCCGTTCACGGCCAGCACCTGGCGGGTGATGTAGGCAGCCTCCGCCGACATCAGGAAGTTGACTGCACCGGCCACTTCTTCAGCGGTGCCCATGCGCCCGGCAGGGATCATCTTCATTAGCTCGTCCACAGGCACGTGCTCGTCGAGCATGGCCGTGTCGATCAGCCCAGGGGCCACGCAATTGACGGTGATGCGGCGTTTGCCCAGCTCGATCGCCAGCGCCTTCGCCGCGCCGATCAGCCCCGCCTTGGAGGCGCTGTAGTTGACCTGGCCACGGTTACCGATCAACCCCGATACCGAGGTGATGCAGACGATGCGCCCGGGTGCCCGACGGCGGATCATTGGCATGGTCAGTGGCTGCAGAACGTTGTAGAAACCGTCCAGGTTGGTGCGCAGCACCTGGTCCCAGTCTTCGTCGGTAAGCGCCGGGAAGGCGCCATCGCGGGTCAGCCCGGCGTTGCACACCACGCCGTAATACGCCCCATGCTGCTCCACATCGCTCTCCAGGGCGGCGCGGCAGGCGGCACGGTCGGCAATGTCGAACTGCAGCACCCGTGCCTGTTGGCCCAGGGCCCGCACGTTTTCGGCCACGGCGTCGGCCTCGGCACGGCCACTGCGGCAATGCAGGACCAGGTCGTAACCGGACCGGGCCAGGCGCAGGGCGATGGCGCGGCCAATGCCGCGGCTCGAACCGGTGACCAGAATGGTGTCAGTCATGGGGGGACTCCTCAGGGCCCGCTTCGGCCAGGTAGCTGGCCGCTTGCGGCGGGCGGTACACGTTCAGGCGGGCGCTGGCATGGATGCCGGGGCCGCGCAGGTGGCATTCGAACACGCCCATGCCGTTGTCGTCTTCGAGCGAACGCTGGGCGTGGATGTGCAGTTCGGCGCCGGCGGGGAAGTGCTCGACATCGCATTCGTATTTGCGCGCACCCAGCAGGAAACCCAGTTCGACTGCCTGGCCGTTACGCCGGGCGCGGCAGCCGGCATAGGCCGCGACGCTCTGGGCCATCAGCTCGATGCCCAGCCACGCCGGCAGGCTGCCGTCGGCGCGGTTGAACAGGCCGCCAGGCTGCACGGTGGTGCGGGTGAAGATCTGCTCCTCATCGCAGCGCTCGATCTGGTCGATCAGGATCATGTCGCCGGCGTGGGGCAGCAGCTCGGCCAGTGGCCAGGGGTTCATGCGGTGTCTCCGAGAATCAAGCTGACATTATTGCCGCCGAAGGCGAACGAGTTGCTCATCAAACGGCGTGGGCCATCAGTACCCAGGCGCTGGCGGCCATCCACCAGGGCCAAGCCCGGCAGCGCAGGGTCGCGCTGCTGGTCCCACACATGCGGTGGCAGCAGGCCCAACGGGTTGTGCTCGCTCAGGCTCAGCCAGCAGAACGCCGCTTCCAGCGCGCCGGCCGCACCCAACGTGTGGCCGGTCATGGGCTTGCTTGACGAACACGGCACCGTGGCACCGAACAGGGCATGCACGGCCAGGCTTTCCATGGCGTCATTGTGCGCAGTGGCGGTGCCATGCAGATTCAGGTAGTTGATTTGCGCGGGCGCGAGGCCGGCATTGTCCAGTGCTTTGCCCATGCACTGCAAGGCGCCGGCACCGGTCGGGTCGGGCGCGGATATGTGGTGGGCGTCCGAGCTGGCACCGGCACCCAGCAGTGCCAGGGTGCGGCCTTGCGCGTTGCGCTGGCGCGTCATCAGGAACAGGGCCGCCGCCTCGCCAATGTTGATGCCATCGCGGTTGGCCGAGAACGGGTTGCAGCGCTGCTCACTGACTGCTTCCAGGGCGCTGAAGCCGTTGAGGGTGAGGCTGCACAGGCTGTCGACGCCGCCGCACAGCACGGCGTCGCACACGCCCAGCTGCAGCAGGCGCCGGGCGCTGAGCAAGGCGCGGGCACTGGAGGTGCAGGCCGTGGAGATGACGTAGGCCGGGCCGCTGAGCTGCAGCCAGTCGGCGAGGAAGTCGGCCGGCGCGCTCAGTGCCTGCTGTGCGTAGTGATAGTCGGCAGGGAACTGCCCGCTGTTCATGAACTGGCCGATGGCGGCACTGCCTTCGGCAATGCCGGACGTACTGGTCCCGAGAATGACGGCAACACGGTGCCCACCATACTGGGCGATCGCCTGGCGGATGGCCGGCTCGATCTGCAGGGCGGCCGCGTACAGCAGCTGGTTGTTGCGGCTGTGCTGCTCGGGCAGCGGTACTGCGGGCAATGCCGCGGCGACCGCACCCACGGGCGGGCAGCGGTCGGGGATCCAGCCTGAAGCGGGCTGCATGCCGGAACAATCGCCGGTGAACAGGCCGGCCGCCACTTCGGCCTGGCCCTGGCCAAGGGCGCAGACCAGGCCTAGGGCATTGAGGTAGGCGGTCATGGTCGGTTCTCGCGAGGCAGGGGGTCGATTACATAACGCAGGCCTTCACCGAGGTTCAAGTCGAAGGCATCCTCGCCCCGATAGGTGACGTGCCAGCGGTCACCCAGCCAACGCTGCCCCGCTTGCTCGCGGGCCTGTGGATAAAGCTGGGCCAGCTGCGCAGGCGGGGTGAGGGCGAACAATACGGCAGCGAACAGCTCCCGGGCTGCCGGGTTGGGCGGCAGCAGCCCATCGGCCTGCCATTGCCGGCCGTCCAGCAGTTGCCGGGCCTGGGGGATGCCCAGCAGGTCGAGCAGCGACCAGCGCAAGCGCTGATGCTCGTCCTGGATCACCAGCAACCAGTCCTGGCGCTGGCTGGCCTGTTCGCGCTGCACATGCAACTGCTGCGGCAGGGTCAGCCCCGGCAGCCGCTCGGGCAGGGGCGGGCGCGCGGCGCAGGCGCTCAGCAGCAGGCACAGCACGCATGCCAGGAAGGCTTTCATGCGGGCTCCAGCGGCTTGCGCGCAACCACGTTGACCAGCGTTTCCTCGCGTTCGCCCACCGGTGGCGGCTTGCGCAGGCCCAGGCGCTCGAGCAGGCCGAAGTCCTTGGCCCGGCTCCACCACAGGTAGGGGTAGGAGACATTGGCAGGGCCAAACTCGAAGCCCTGGCTGCGCAGCATCTGCAGGTAGCCCTCGGCACTCTTCTGCACGTGCATGGGGTGGCGGAAAAACCAGCGGATCACCCAGGTATCGATGTACGCCTCGGTGGACTCGGCGAACAGCAGGTAGCCACCCGGCTTGAGTACTCGGTAAAACTCGGCCAGGGCTTTTTCCTGTTCCACCAGGTGGTGAAAGGTCTGGTGGCAGAACAGCAGGTCGATGCTGGCGTCAGGGTAGGGCAGCTTGGCGCAGTCGCTGCCGCACAGCTCCACATTGATGCCCAGGCGCTGGGCCTCGGCTGCGCTCAGGTCAAGGCTGTGCGGGTCGGCATCGGTGCCCAGCAGGCGAGCGGGCGCAAATACCCGCTGCAGGTGCTTGAACGACCTGCCCTGCCCGCAGCCGGCATCCAGCAGCACTGCGCCCTGGGGCGGTGCACCGTCGAACAGCCGGCGCAGGTCTTCGATGGCCACCCGCAGCACGTGGTGCTGCCAGGTGTGACTGGCGAGAAAACGAAAGCCTATGCGGGTTTCCTCGACATAGGTGTCGCTCAGGAACGGGCGCTCACTCATGCCGGCGCCCTCGCGCACAGTTCGGCCAGGGTGCGCAGCCGGCGCCGGGGTTCGGCCACGAACGGGTTGCGCGTATCCCAGGCATAGCCAGCCAGGATGGAGCTGATCATGGCGCGGATTTCCGGCGAGCTGCCTGGGTGGTAGATCACGTCCTGGAAACTGCCGTCGTACCAGCCTTCGACATAGACACGGAAGGTGTCGACGCCCTGCTGAAGGGGGGCGGCAAACTCGGTCTGCCAGTTCACCGTTTCACCTTGCAGTTGGCGGTGCAGCAGGCCGGCGGCCATGCTCGCCGACCGCATGGCGATGGTGACCCCGGAGGAGAACACCGGGTCGAGGAATTCGGCGGCGTTGCCGAGCAGGGCATAGCCCTTGCCGTGCAGCGCCTTGACGTTGGCCGAATAGCCCCCGATGGTGCGCGCCGGGGTATCCCACACCGCGTTGGCCAGCACCTTGGACAGGCTCGGCGCCTGTGCCACGAAGTGCTTGAGGCAGGCGTCGAGGTCCTCGGGGGCGTTGGCATAGTGTTCTGCGGCCGCCACCACGCCCAGCGAGGTGCGGCCGTCGCTGAAGGGGATGGTCCAGAACCAGATGTCACGGTGCTCGGGGTGGGTGGTGATGAGGATCTTGTCGCGGTCGAAGCCTGGGTGGTCGATACGGTCTTCGATGTGCGTGAACACGGCCCGGCGCACCGGGAAGGCCGACGGTGCTTCGAGGTCCAGCATTCTTGGCAGTACCCGGCCGTAGCCGCTGGCGTCCAGCACGAAGCCGGCCTGCACGGTGTACTCGCTGCCGTCCGGGCGGCGCACGCGCACCTGAGGCTGCTCGCCATTCATGTCGGCGCTGACGATCTCGTGCTCGTAACGTATCTCTACGCCCTGGGCTTCGGCCTGGTCGGCCAGCAACTGGTCGAAGCCGGCCCGCTGCACCTGGAAGGTGCTGGGTTTACCCTGGGTGAAGGTCTGGCCGAAGTCGAATGCCGTGTATTCGTCGCCCCAGGCGAAGGCGGCGCCATTCTTGTGCTGGAAGCCTGCGGCTTGCAGGGCCTCGAGCATGCCGGCCTCTTCGACGAAATCCAGGCAGTGGGACAGCAGGCTTTCACCGATTGAAAAACGCGGAAAACGCTGGCGTTCGATGACCAGCACATCGTGCCCCTGGCGCTTGAGCAGGGCCGAAGCGATGGCGCCGGAAGGCCCGGCACCGATCACCAGGATTTGGCGTTGTTGTAGGTCAGCGTTTGGCATGCGGGCTCCTTGCCATGGATGGGGCGTTAAGTGGAAGACGGTGCAGGCCGGCCAGCGCCGGCATCAGGGTGGCAACCAGGCTCATCAGCATCAGCGCGAAATACACTGCAGTGCTGATCAGCTGCTGCGACAGCAACAGGTTGAGGAAAACGATTTCGCTGAGGCCGCGAATGTTCAGCAGCAGGCTCTCGCGCCATCTGCTGGCCCCGGGGAATGACGGGGCGGCCCAGCACAGGCCAAGCCAGTTACCCAGCAGCTTGCTGGCGATCGGCAGCGCGACCAGCGCGCACAGTTGCCAGCCGTCCAGGCTGTCGAGGGCGTGGTGTGCATCGATCTGTATCACGCCGTAGGTCAGTATCAACGGCACGGCGAGGCTGTGTTGCACTCGGTGGTTGCAGGTATCGGGCAATGGCAGCGTGGCCGGTATCTTGCGCCAGGCAAGGCAGGCCAGGTAGCCCATGCCGAAGACCAGGGCATTGAGCTTGTAGTGTTCGGCAACGAACAGCAGCACCAGAAACAGCGCCCCATAAGCCTTGGGTGCGCGCAGGCCCAGTGCATGAAGCGGCAGCGGCAGCAAGGCAGCCAGCAACGGCAACGCTAGCGTGCCCGGGTGCAGGCTGCCTTGGCCCAGGCCCAGCAGCAGCCAGCACGCCACGTCGATCAGGATGGCCGCTTGCAGCAGCCGCCGGCTGGCGGCAGCGGGGTAATCGATAGCCCGCAGGTACAGGTACAGCACAGGGATTGCGGTAATGGCGAAGACCAGGCCCAGGGCCAGGGCAGCGACGCCGCTCAAACCCATCAGCCCTGTTGCGCAGGCCAGGCCGCAGGTGAACGGCAGCAGAAAGCTGGGTACCGCCAGTTTCACAGCCTGGCGGTCTGGCCGCAGGGCCAGCACATCGGTGAGGATGTGCCCGAGCAGCAGGGCGAAGCTGGCGCCGTACAGGGTCTTGACCCAGACCGGTGCGACCAGTGCGGGGCCGTCCAGCTGCCAGTGCGGGGTTATCCACAGCCCCATCACCGCAGGCAGCACCAGGGTGGCCAGCAGCAGCTGGCTGACGATGGGGATCAAGCCCAGGCGTTTGCCCAGCTGGCTGGCGAGGGCAAATGCTGCCAAGGCCAGGCCCCAGAACAGAATGATCGTCATGGTGGCGTTGGCGCTCCGTCGCGAGGGGCGGCCCAGGGCGCCAGCAGGAAGCTGAAGACCAGGCCCAGGCTTACCGCTGCGCCGAAGTTGCTCACCGCCGGGGTGCTGGACAGGGCCAGCAGCCCGAACGACAGCCAGGTGGTGAGCGCGGCCAGCAGGGTACCCAGCAGGCTCACGGCCGCCCCGCCTATGCGCTCATGCATGAGGATGGCGTAGTCGACGCTGATGGCAGTGACCAGCAACAGCCCGAACAGGCTGAACAGCGTCAAGGGTTGGCCCAGCCAGCCCAGGCTTGCCAGGCTGCACAGCGCGGCGAGCAGCGGCAGTGCAACGATGCGCAGCGAACCACGCAGGCCGAAGGGCATCACCAGCAACACCAGGATCAGCACGCAGGACAGCAGCTTGAGTTCCGCTGCGCTTACCTGGGTCGCCGCAAACAGCTGGTTGAGTTCGCCCAGCCGGTCCACCAGTTGCACGCCGTCCAGGTCCTGGGTCTGCAACTGCAGCAACGCTGCATCCGACAACCCCTGAAGGCTGACGATGGCAGCTACGCCCTGAGCATCGGCGCCCAGCCACAAGGTCCGCCATGCTTCGCCCAGGGGGCCTGCCAACACCTGTTCGATGGCCTGCACAGGTAATGCCTGCAACTGCTGGATCTCGGCCTGCAAGGCCGCTTCGGGTACGCCAAGCGCCACCAGCGGCTGCCAGTGCTCGGGCAGCACCTCCAGCGCCTTGCGCGCCTGCTGTTGCTCGGCGGGGCTGGCAACCAGCTGGCTGAGGCTCATGAAGCCCTTGAGCTTGCCCAGTTCCACCAGTTCCGTGAGTTTGGCCCCCAGCGCCTGGGTGCGCGCCAGCAGTTGTTGCTGGTCGGCAGCGCGCACCAGGTAGAACTGGCTGGTAGGTTGGTAGCCAGTGATGCGCGCCACGGCCTGGGCTTGCTGCAACAGTTGCGGCGGCGTACCGACCCACTGGCGGATGTCGTTGCGCGTCTGCAGGTGCCAGAGGCCGCCGGCGCAGAACAGCAGCACCAAGGCCAGCAAGGCGCCACTGGGCACCCTGCGCAGCAGCGCTTCACGCCACTGTGTCAGGGCCTGGGTGATGCGCAGCGGCCATAGCGCCGGCCTGAGCTGCGCCGACGCCAGCAACGCGGGTAGCAGGCACACCGCGCTCAGGTAGGCGCCCAGCAGGCCGGCGGCGGAAAACGCGGCGATCTGGGTCAGGGCCGGGAAGGGTGTGAAGGCCAGGGCCAGGTAGCCAATGCAGCTGGTAGCCAGGCTCAGGCTCATGCCTGGCAGGGTCAGGCGCACCGCCGGCCAGCTTTGCCAGGGTTTTAGGCTCCAGCTCTTGGACAGGTAGTGCAGCGGGTAGTCCACTGCCACACCGATCAGGCTGGAACCGAGCACCAAGGTCATGACGTGCATCTGGCCGAACAGGGCCACGCACACCACCGAGCCGAACAGCATGCCCACCAGCACCGGAACGAACGCCAGCAGTGCCCGCCAGTTACGGAAGGCCAGCCACAGCAGCAGCAGAATACCCAGCGTGGCGCCACCGCCTACCCAGCTGATTTCGCGGCTGGCCTGCTGCTGGCCGGCAGCAGCGTGCAGCAGGCCGCTGGCCGCCAGCAGCTGGGCACCGAGCGGTTCGGCCTGCTGGCGGGCGTTGGCCAGGAGGTCGGCCACCTGCAATGGCAACTGCATGTCGAATGCGTTGCCCAGGGTACGGGCACGCAGCAGCACCCAATAGTGGTCATCCGCCTGGGCGATCAGTGCGCCGCTGGCGGTATCCAGCTCGACATTGGCGGGCTTGGGCTGGCTGTTCTGGACACGCCCCGTGAGCCCCAGCCAGTCGTCCTGGTTGGGCACCAGGCTGAACCCGGCAAACGGGTCGAACAGGCTTTGCACCCGTTGCGCCACGAACGCATCGGGTTGCGCTTCCAGCTGTTGCCGGTCTGCGGGCGCCAGCATGGCCAGCCGGCCCTGCAACAACTGCATGCGCACAGCCTGCAGGTCGGTCTGCAGGCTCCACTGGACCTTTTCGAACAAGCCGCTGGCCTGCCACTGCCCGGCCAGCTTCTCGGCCATGGCCAGCGCCTGCTGGCGTTGCGGGTGCCCTACCAGTACCAGCAGTTCGCGGTTCAGCGGCTCCTGCATGCGCTGCTCGGCACGCTGCACCATTGGATCCTGGGTGGCGCCAGGCACCAGCGACATCAGGTCGGCGGACAGCGGCGCGCCCCGGTGCCACTGCCAGCCGGCCACGGCAAGCATGGCCAGCAGCAGGCAGACGAACAGGCGCGGCAGCAGGCGTTCAGTTGGCAAAGTCGCTGCGCTCCGCGTCGCTCAGGTCCGCAGCGCCGCTGCTTTCGGGCATGCGCAGCACCGTGCTGTCGCCCTGGGTTTCGCTCAGTTCGATGCGTTGTACATAGCGCCCACCGGTGATGTCGATGCGCTTGAACACCTGCTTGAGCAGCAGCGAACGGGGGGTGAGCTGCAACTGCCAGTGGGCGGCGTCCCCGGTGAGGGCCAGCTCGAAGTCACGTTGCAGGCCGGTGCTGTCGCCTTGCAGCACGGCGAAGAACAGGCGGTTCTGCTCGGCACCGGCGCTACGGTTGGGCAGGGCCTGCCAGCCGCTCGGGTCGCGCCGGGCGATGCCATGGGCATCGATGCGGTAATCCTGGCGCAGTGGGGTTTGCAGCAGCCACAGCAGCCCGTGGTCGCGGGCCAGCACGAACTGCCCCTGGCTCAGCAGCGGCTGGGGCAGGGCACGCAGGTGCTTTTCCTGCACGAACGGGCCTTTGACCACGGCGGGGGCGCTGAGCTGCTTTTGCAGGTCGTCGAGGGTGAAGGCGAAGGTGAGGGGGCTGATAAGCCACAGCAGCAAAGCCAGGACGAGCGGCCCTGCTTTGCAGGCTATCGCCGGCAAGCCGACGCCTGCAGTACGCCGGAGGGCGCGGTTATCGATGGGGTTCATGCAAGCACCTGCTGGACGGCATCGAGCATTACCTGGGGCGAGGCCAGCTGCATTTCGCCACTGGCAATGTGCACGGCGACCTGCACGGTGCTGGCCCGGGTCATGCGCTCACCGGTTTCGGCATCGCTGATCAGGTAATGGATTTTCAAGCGGTTTTCCCATTCCACCAGGCTGGCCCGCACGCTCAGGCGCTGGCCGAAGGTGGCGCCGCGCATGTAGCGCAACTGCAGGTCGATCACCGGCCATGCGTAGCCGCTGGCCTGCATCTGCACGTAGTTGTGCGAGAGGCGGTCGAGCAGGGCGCAGCGGGCCACCTCCAGGTACTTCACGTAATGGCCATGCCACACCACGTGCATGCTGTCGACGTCGAAGAATGGCACGACCACCTCGCTGTCGACGTGGAATACCCCGGCGCTACGCATGCAGCCTCCAGTGGCGCTGGCCGATCCGTTGCAGGCAGTGGCGCAGGTCTTGCTCCAGGGCCCTGTCTTCGATCACCGGGGCAAACTCACCCAGCAGCGCTTCGTGCATGTGCGCCAGCGCAGGCGGCAATGGGCGTGCATCGGCATGGCGGCTGCGCAGCCACACGCCCTGGTTGGCGGCCAGCAGCGCGGCGGCAGCTACCTGTTCGGTCAGTTCCAGCACGCGCAGGGCATCGCGGGCAGCGATGGTGCCCATGCTCACCTTGTCCTGGTTGTGGCACTCGGTGGAGCGCGAGAACACGCTGGCGGGCATGGTCTGCTTGAGGGCTTCGGCGGTCCAGGCGCTGGTGCCAATCTGCACGGCCTTGAAGCCGTGGTTGATCATCGCCCGGTCGGCCGGCGCGCCGGACAGGTTGCTCGGCAGGCCATGGTTGTAGCGCACGTCCACCAGCAGTGCGAGCTGGCGGTCGAGCAGGTCGGCGACGTTGGCCACCAAGGTTTTCAGGCTGTCCATGGCAAAGGCGATATGCCCGCCGTAGAAATGCCCGCCGTGCAGCACACGTTCAGCGTCACCGTCGATGATCGGGTTGTCGTTGGCACTGTTCAGTTCGGTTTCGATGAAACCGCGCAGCCAGCCCAGGCTGTCGGCCAGCACCCCCAGCACGTGCGGCGCGCAGCGCAGCGAGTAGCGGTCCTGCAGGCGGTGCAGGGTTGGTAGCGGGGCGTCGATGGCAAGGTCCTGGCGCAGCCAGGCGGCGACTTGCGCCTGGCCGGGGTGCGGCTTGGCGGCGAACAGCCGTTCATCGAAGTGTTCCGGGTTACCCTGCAGTGCGATCACGTTCAGGGCGGTGATGCGGGTGGCCAACTGCAGCAGGTAGTCGGCGCGGCTGTAGGCCAGGCACGCCAACCCGGTCATCACCGCAGTGCCGTTCATCAGCGCCAGGGCTTCCTTGGGCCGGAGCACCAGCGGTTGCCAGCCCAGTTCGCGGTGCACGTCGGCGCTGCTGCGGCGCACGCCCTGGTACATCACATCGCGCTCGCCCGACAGCGTCGCGGCCACATAAGACAGCGGCGTAAGGTCACCGCTGGCGCCCACCGAGCCTTCTTCGGGGATCAGCGGCAGGATGTCGTGGGCGAGGAATTCGCGCAGGCGCTCCAGAAGTTCAAGGCGCACGCCGGAAACACCGTGGCTGAGCGAGCGCAGGCGTGCGGCCAGTACCGCGCGGGTGGCAGGGGCATCCAGTAGCTTGCCGAGGCCGCAGCCGTGGAAGGTGTACAGGTGCTGTGGCAGCGCCTCCACATGTTCCAGCGGTACAGCCACCACGCAGGAATCACCGTAACCGGTGGTTACGCCGTAGATCACCCCTTCCTTGTCGAGCAGGGTGTCGAGAAACCTTGCACCCCGGGCGATACGCGCCCGGTAGGTGGCGTCGTCCTGCAGGTGTACCTGGGCACGGCGCTCTGCCAGGGCCACCACCTGTTCGATTGCCAGCGGCGCTTCGCCGAACGTGACAGCTTCATGCGGATGCATCGTCATCGGTCTTCCAGAAAGGGTAGAAATTGAACCACTGCAGGGGCGCCCGGGTGCAGTAGTGGCCCAGGCGGTCGGCGTAGCGTGCGGCCCACTCGGCGATTACCTGATCGCGCTGGCCGCGTCGCCATTGCAGGCGCTCGGCAAAGGGTTCGAGGGTGACGTGGTAGCGCCCCTGGTGCTTGAGGCAGAACAGCAGGTTGAGCGGGCATTCGAGCATGCCCGCCAGCAGCCACGGGCCTTGCGGAAAGGCGGCCCGGTGACCGAGGAAATCCACCTCCACCGTGCGCCCGCCGTGCAGGGGCACGCGGTCACCGGCAATCGCCAGCCATTCGCCACGCTCCAGCCGTTCGGACAATTGCAGCATGACAGCTGGGTCCAGTTCGCTGACCTGGATCAGCCTCAGGTTGGTAGCCCCCGCTTCACCCAACAGGCGGTTGAAGCGCTCGGCATGGCGGGTGTGCACCAGTACGTTCATGGTGACCTGCTCGCCGATTTCGGCCAGGGCGCGGCACACCTCAAGGTTGCCCAGGTGCGCCCCTACCAGCATTTGCCCACGGCTGCCGCGCAGTTGCCGGCGCAGTTGGGCCGGGTCGTGGATCTCGATGTCTTCGATACGCAGCTTGCCGTTCCACACGTCCAGCTTGTCCAGCAGGGCCTCGGCAAAGGCCATGAACTGGCGGAACACCTGCCATTGGCTGGGGGCGGTGGTCTGCCCGCCGCTCCATTGGCGCAGCCGCTGCTGGTACTGCCAGGCGCTGCGCCGGGCGCGGCGGCCAAACAGGAAGAAGTAGGCGACGATGAGGTGGATCAACGGGCTGAGCATGCGCCGGCCCAGCAGGCGCACCAGGGTGGCGGTGAGTTTCATCAGCCAGAAGCTGCCGCGCTCCTGATGCTCGGCCCAATGCTGCGACGGTTCGCTCATGCCCGCCACCTGCGCCAGAGTATTGCCGGTGCCCGCAGCAGCATGCCGAAGAACAGCTTGGCGTGCATTTTCGAGATCAGCGCGTTGTCATGGAACAGCCTGAAATGTGACAGCCCGTCCTGGGGGTAGTGCACCCGGGTGGGCAGCCAGCGCATCGGCTGATTGCGCCAGGCCAGGCGCACCAGGATTTCAGGGTCGAAGTCCATGCGCTTGCCCAGTTTGACGCTGTCGATCATCGCCAGGGTGACAGGCAGCGGATACACGCGAAAACCGCACATGGAGTCGGGGATCTGCAGCGACAAGCTGTTGATCCACACCCACACGTGGGTGAGGTAGCGGGCATACAGCCTGCCCTTGGGCACACTGGCATCGTACTCGGGGTAACCGCACACCAGTGCCTGTGGGTGGCTGCGCGACTGGTCGAGGAACAGCCTCACATCGAGCAGGTTGTGCTGGCCATCGGCGTCCACCTGCAGCGCATGGCTGAAGCCAAGGCGTGCAGCTTCTCGCAGGCCAGCCATTACCGCGCCACCCTTGCCCTGGTTCACGGCCAGTGTGACCAGATACACATCACGCTGGCTGGCCAAGTGTGCGAGCACTTGCGCGCAGGCGGGGTGGCTGGCGTCATCGACCAGCACGCAGGGCAGGCCCGCTTGCTGCAACTCGGCGACCACAGCTGGCAGTGCCTGCTCGTGGTTGTACACGGGAATGACCGCGCAGGGCTTATGCACAGGTGTTCTCCAGCAGGATACGGCCGCTGGAGCAGGGTTGCCCCGCGCAGGTGAAGGCGAAGTACAGTTTGCTGCGTGCCCGGTCCAGGCGAAGGCTCAGTGCCAGCTCGTCGCCGGGGCGCACCAGCTGCTGGAACTTCAGCACTTCCATGCCGGCGAAGTGCAGCCCGGCCTGCAGGTGTTCGGTTGCCAGGGCGATGGCCCAGTCGATCTGCACCACGCCCGGCAGCACTGGCGTACGCGGGAAATGCCCGGAGAAACACGCCAGGTCCAGCGGCACGGCGAGGTTGAACTGCAGTTCGTCGCCCGCGCCCTGCTGTGCCAGCACCTGTGGCGCCATGCTGCGTGGCGCCACCAGCAGCGTGTGCAGGGCCGCCTGGGGCAGCTTGCCCTGACTATTGAGTGGCAGTTGCTGCATCAGCCGCCAGCGGCGCGGCAACGCCAGCGCCTCGCAGTGGCCCGCCAGGTGCTTACGCAGCGTATCCAGCAGTACCCGGCGGCCCTGGTTGCGCAGCGCGTGCAGGCCTGCTGCGGTGGGTACCAGCAACGCGGCCAGGTACGCCCGGCCTTGTTCGATCATGCCCAGGCGCGCTTCAGCCACCCAGGGGTGGGTGCACAGGGCCTGCTCCAGCATGGGCAGGGAGATGCGTTTTTCTTCCAGCTTGACGATGCGGTCCAGGCGGCCCAGCAGGCGGAAACGCCCGTCTTGCGAGAACTCCGCAGCATCCGCGCTGTGTTCCACATGCCCGGCAGGCAGGTAAGGCGAGGCGATACGCAGCGCGCCATCGGCGCCGTGGCTCAATTGCACGCCGGCAAAGGGCTGCCACAGGGCTTGCCCCTGGCGCCAGGCGATACCGCCGGTTTCCGAACTACCCAGAATTTCTGCAGGCCACTGGCCGAGGCGTTGCTGCAGGCGCTGGGCGGCATCAGCTGGCAGCTCGCCACCGGACGAAAATACCTTGCGCACCGGTTGCAGGGCAGGCCAGTCCAGGTTCTCGCCCATGCGCTTGAGCAGGGCAGGGCTGGCCACCCAGGCGAACGCAGGGTGCTCACGGCTGGCCCGTTGCAGGTCTTCGGGGAAGGGCAGCTGGCGCCGCTCGAAGCCGCGCCCGGCGCACAGGGGCCACAGCACACGGAACAGCAGGCCGTAGATGTGCTGGGTGGCGACACTGCCGATGATCCAGGCCCGGCCCAGGTCGGCTCCCCAGAGTTGTTCGAGTGCCTCTACCTCGTTGGCCAGCTGGCGCAGCTGCTTGTCGATGCGCTTGGGTTCGCCACTGGACCCGGACGTGCACAGGCTGATGCGGCACAGGTCCAGGTCCAGCGCGGCGGGGGGCATGGTTTCGCCCATCAATGCCTCGAACGGCGTATCGCCGGGCTGGTCGCTGAGCCAAAGGTCGACATGGCTGTGCCAGCGCTCACGGGTGGCGGGCTGCAGGTCGGCGGGCAGCAGCACCTCGACGCCCGCCCGCCAGGCACCCAGCAGGGCGGCGGCCAGTTGGGCTGCGTCCTCCAGGTGAATGGCCAGGCGCCGGGCTCCGCGCTGGTGCAGGCCCCCCGCCAGCCGCAGGGCCTGTTGGCACAGGCTGGCATGGTCCAGGGCGGGGGCCTGGGTCACCGGCCGCGACGCGTCCAGCGCCAGCAGCAGGTGTTCGAGGTTGATCCAGTTCATGAGCGTCCTCGCACACGTTGTCTTATCAGCCATTCCAGGGCGAACAGCACGCCCATGGCGGCGTAGGCGATGATGCCGTTGTACAGCGTCCACCACGTCAGGGGTGCCCACAGGGTGAGGCTGGCGGCGATCAGGCCGTTAAGCAGAAAAAACAGGCACCAGGCCTGGGTGACGTGCCGCGTATAGCGCACCGCTCGCGGCGGCAGCTGTGGGTCGCGCAGGCGTGCAAGGCGCTCGGCCACCGGCATGCCGTGCAGCAGGCTGGTACCGAACAGCGCCAGCATGAAGGCACTGATCAACACCGGGTACCAGCGCAGCAGGGCCTGGCTGTCGGACAGCCCCAGTACGCAGCAGAATGCCAGGGCGGCCACGGCCATCCACAGGCTGCCGGGGCGGCGCGGCGCGCTGAGCACACGGGCCAGCCACAGGCTGCCAAGCAGCAGGCCGAATTGCCAGGGGGCGAAATGGGCCATGCCGAAGTGCACCGCAAACGGGTACAGCAGGCCGGCCACCAGCAGGCCCAGGCCAATCAGCTGTTTCATGCCGCCGGGTTTACCAGGCGGAACACAGCCTCGACCACGTCGTTGACGGTGCGCACCGACTTGAATTCGTCAGCGGCGATTTTTTTGCCCGTCTGGCGCTTGATGTGGTCGATCAGGTCGACGGCGTCGATGCTGTCGATTTCCAGGTCCTGGTAAAGGTTGGCGTCGAGGCTGATGCGGGCCGGGTCCAGCTCGAACAACTCGACCAGGGCGTCGCGCAGGATGTTGAAGATGTCTTCACGGGTTTGCATGGTGCGGTCTCAGGCGGCCTGACGGGCAGTGACGAATGCCGCCAGGGTGGCGACGTTGCTGAAATGGTTGCGGGTGTCCTTGGCATCGGCATCGATCTTGATGCCGTAGCGCTTCTGGATCGCCAGGCCAAGCTCCAGCGCATCTACCGAATCCAGGCCCAGGCCTTCGCCGAACAGGGTCTGTTCGTCGTCGATGTCCTGGACGCTGATGTCCTCGAGGCCCAGGGCGTCGATGATCAGCTGTTTGAGGTCACGGTTGAGGTCTTGCTGTGGCGCGCTCATCGGCGGCGAGCTCCTTGAGGAAGTAGTCATGCAGGTAATCGTTCAGCAGGCGAGAGGCCTTGGGCGCCGGGCCCAGGGCGCTGAACACTTGGGGGTCGATATCGGCACCTACCTTGAAGGTAAGGTGCACGCGGCGGCTGGGAATGCGGTACCAGGGTTCGTTCTTGGTCAGCGTGGTGGGGCTGACCCTGATGGTGACGGGGGTGACCATTTTCGCGCCACGCAGGGCGATGGCGGCGGCCCCGCGATGGAAGGCCGGCGCCTGGCCTGGCGGGGTACGCGTGCCTTCGGGGAAGATCACCAGCGTTTGGCCCTGCTGCAGCGAGTCGACGGCGGCGTCGAGCATGTCCATGCTGCCGTTGTTGCCGATGTACTGGGCTTCGCTGACCGGCCCGCGGGTGAACGGGTTGTCGAACAGGCTTTGCTTGACCACGCAGTTGGCCTGGCGCACCAGGCCAATCAGGAACACCACATCGATCAGCGAAGGGTGGTTGGCGATGATCATCTGCCCGGGCCGGCCCAGGCGCTCTGCCCCGTCGATCTGGTAGGTGAGTACGCCGGCGGCGCGCATGAAGCGCACGAAACGCCAGAACAGCCAGCTGATGGTGCGCCGCGCACGCAGGCGATGGCGGCCGCTGCCCCCAGGCAGGCACGCCAGCAACGGGAACACCAGCAGGCGCAGGGCCAGGCAGCCCAAGCCAAATACAAAGAAGCTCGCGGCGGTTGCCAGCAGGCGCCAATGGTAGGCGTCGCGGGGCCTGCTCACTGCTGACGGTGCCAGTTCCATGTACGACGCATCCATGTGTGGGTGAAAGAATCGCAGCCCGTCAACATGGCCTTGAGCCAACTGAGGCCATGGGGCAATGCCCCGTGCCGTGACGGTTCAGCGGTGGTTGCGGGTGCCAGTTGCCACTGCTTGCCCGGGGTCAGCAACAGGCCCAGCGCATAGGCGAAGGGCACGTCGTCTATCCACGGCCCATACACCTGCGGTGGTTGCTCCTCGGTAACGATCAGCAGCACGGCTGGCGCACCTTCGGCCAGCAGCGCGGCCGCTTCCAGGATGCCTTGCTCAAAGCCGTCGCCGGCGGCGGCCAGCGCGGTCATTTCGCACGTGGACCCGCGCAGGATCGACCACAGGCCGATTACTGCGTTGTGTACCGACAGGCTGAACTGGGTAGGCGACAACGGCTGTTTCGCCGCCAGCTCGCTGAGGATCGAGAACGTACGCGGTGTTTCACCATGCCGTGAAACGAACACCAGTGGCAGTTGCGGCTGCCCTTCGGCCAGGGGCCAGCCCACGGCGAACGCCATCCGCGCCATGTGGCTGAGCCGCCGCCGCTGCATCGCGGGCAAAAAGGCCACGTCGGGTGCCGCGGCATCGCCAGCGGGTGGCTGCTGCCCACAGGCCCAGGCCTGCCAATCAGCAGGCGCCGAAAGGCCCGGAGCCCAGGCACGCCATTGGGTGATATCAAAGGTGATCACAGTGGTTTCTCTTTCCCGCCCCGAGGGACTTCCATGCCGAGGGAATGACTCGGCGCATGCCTGCAAGGGTGGGTGCGTTCGTCGAGTGGCGCGCATTATCCCGGTGCGGCGTGCATGTAGCAATGGATTCGGATCCAAACAGACAACGCCTTCAATCGCGTGTGGCAACGTCTGATCGAATAGTTGCCTGTTTCCGACAGCCGGTGCTGCGTGCTGGCAGGCTGCTATTGCCTGCGACGGTGCTGGTTATTGTCACGTGGCCCGCACATACTCGGGCACTCGTCTACACACGGAGATCAGCCATGCGGCGCGTGGTATTCAATCAGAAAGGTGGCGTGGGCAAATCGAGCATCGCCTGCAACCTGGCGGCGGTGAGTGCCCATGAAGGTTACCGTACCCTGCTGATAGACCTGGATGCCCAGGCCAATTCCACCCAGTACCTCACCGGCCTGACCGGCGACGACATCCCCATGGGCATTGCCGACTTCTTCAAGCAGAGTTTGTCCAGCGGGCCGTTCGCCAAGAAGAACAAGGTGGACATCTACGAAACCCCGTTCGACAACCTGCATGTGGTCACTGCCACGGCGGAGCTTGCCGACTTGCAGCCCAAGCTCGAGGCCAAGCACAAGATCAACAAGCTGCGTAAGCTGCTCGAGGCGCTGGACGAGGACTACGACCGAATCTACATCGATACGCCGCCTGCACTGAATTTCTATGCGGTTTCAGCGTTGATCGCTGCCGATCGGGTGCTTATTCCTTTCGACTGCGACAGCTTCTCGCGCCAGGCCCTTTACGGCCTGTTGGCGGAAATCGAGGAGTTGAAAGATGACCACAACGAAGACCTGCAGGTCGAAGGCATTGTGGTCAACCAGTTCCAGGCCCGCGCCAGCCTGCCCCAGCAGATGCTCGACGAGCTACTGGCCGAAGGCTTGCCCGTGTTGCCGGTCTACCTGGGCAGCTCGGTGAAAATGCGCGAATCGCACCACGCCAGCCTGCCATTGATCCACCTCGAACCGCGGCACAAGCTGACACAGCAATTCGTGGAGTTGCACGATTTGCTGGAGCGGGGGGAGTAGCTGGCTTGGCGAGAGCTTGCTGCGTCGGTAAACTCTCGGCATAATCTCCCAAAAAGGGAGATTGGCCTGGATGCGTATTATTGCCAAGAGCAGTTTGGTGAAATTTTCGGAGTCGCCTGGCCGTCAAGACGCCAAATCGGCCCTCGAAAGCTGGCATGACATCGTGCTCAAGGCAGAATGGCGAACGCCACAGGATGTGAAGAATCAAATGGGTAGTGCCAGTGTCTGTGGCAATAACCGCGTTGTCTTCAACATTGGAGGCAATAAGTATCGGCTAGTCGTGGAGATTCAATACCGTGCGGGTATTGCATGGGTTAAGTTCATCGGTACGCACGAGCGGTATGACGAAATCGACGTGGAGACAGTCAATGAATATTAAACCGATCCGCAATTATGATGATCTGCGAGCGGCATTCGAGAGGCTAGAAGCTATTTTCCAAGCAGAGGCTGGCACGGCTGAGGCCGATGAAATGGAAGTTCTAGTCACGCTGATCGAAGTTTACGAAAGCAAGCACTACCCAATCCATCCTGCTACCCCGATTGAAGCCATTAAATTTTGCATGGACCAACAGGGACTTACTGCACGGGATCTTGAACCCTATATCGGCGCAAGTGGCCGAGTATCGGAAGTGCTAAATGGTAAACGGGGCTTGAGTCTCTCGATGATCAAGCGTCTCCATGATGGCCTCCGCATTCCTTACGAATCATTGCTGGCAGGCGCGTAAGAAGTCACACGTATAGGGCAGTGTTTCAGTAAGCAAGGCCTATTCACTGTGGGGTTTACCCGCGAAGCAAACAGTGCGGTGTATGGCACCGGCTTCGCTGGTGTTCGCGGCTGAAGCCGCTCCCACAAGGTGGATTGCGCCAGCGTTCAGATTTTATGGAAGACAACTGCTCCCATTGTGTGCAGCCCTACCCACAACGCTTGAATCAGGAAGAGCAGCTGATTTCCAGGTGCTTGCCCCACTCCGGCGGGCGTTGGGCATAGGCTTCCATCCCTGGCTGCTCTTCGAACGGTTCGCAAAGCACTGCATGCAGGCGCCGCACCTCTGTGTAATCCCCGCCCTCAGCCGCTTCAATGGCCTTCTGTGCCAGGTAATTGCGCAGCACATAAAGCGGGTTTACCGCATGCATGCGCGCGCGCCGGCCTTCGGCGTTGGCAGGTTCGCGGGCGCAGCGTGCCAGGTAGTCCGCCGCCCAGCCGTCGAAGCCGGCCAGGTCGATGAAGTCGTCCCTTACCCGCTGCAACGCCTCGGCCACCGGCTGATCGCCCAGGGTGCGGAAGAACAGGTTGTAGTCCACGCCGCCGCTCTGCATGCGCTGTAGCAGGCGCTCGACCAGCGCCATGTCGTCATCCTCGGCAGTGGTCAGCCCCAGGCGCCGGCGCATCAGGTCCAGGTAGTGGGCCTGGTACAGCGGCAGGAACAGCCCCAGCGCGTCTTTCAGCGGCTCCACTTCGATCACTGTGGTCAGCGCCTGGGCCAGCGCGCTTAGGTTCCAGTGGGCGATGGGTACCTGGTTGGCATAGCTGTAACGGCCCCGGTCATCGGAGTGGTTGCAGATGAAGTTGGCATCGAAATCGTCGAGGAACGCGAACGGGCCGAAGTCGAAGGTGATGCCCAGGATCGACATGTTGTCGGTGTTCATCACCCCATGGCAGAAGCCATAAGCCTGCCAACGGGCGATCAGCTCGGCGTTGCGTTCCACGATGGTGCGGAACATGGCCAGGTAGGGCTGTTCGGCCGTCAGGCACTCGGCGTAGTGCTGTTGCAACACGTGGTCGATCAGCTGGCGTTGCTGTTCGGGCTGCTTGGTGTAGTAGAAATACTCGAAATGGCCAAAGCGCACGTGGCTGTGGGCCAGGCGCGTCAGCATCGCAGCGCTTTCGCGGGTTTCGCGCCACACCGGAGTGCTGGAGCCGACCACGCACAGCGCCCGGCTGGTGGGGATGCCCAGGGCATGCAGGGCTTCGGACGCGAGGAACTCGCGAATGGATGAGCGCAGCACGGCGCGCCCATCGCCCATGCGCGAATACGGGGTTTGGCCGGCACCCTTGAGGTGCAGGTCCCAGTGCTCGCCTGCATCGTTGACCACCTCAGCCAGCAACAGGCCACGGCCATCGCCCAGGCGCGGGTTGTAACTGCCGAACTGGTGCCCGGAATAGACCATGGCCCGTGGCTCGGCCTGGTCCCACAGGCTATTGCCGCTGAACACCTCGGCAAAAGCCGGCAGCTCGGCCTGAGCCGGGTCCAGGTCCAGCAGGGCCATGGCTGCCTGGCTTGCCACCACCAGGCGCGGCTCTGCAATAGGCTCTGGCAGCACCTCGGTGGAGAAGGCGTCGCCCAGGCGGGCGAAGCGGTTGTCGAAGGTCAGTTGGTCGAGTGCTTTCACAGGCTGCTCCTGAAGTTCAGCGAAGCATAAGGCATTCGAGCCTGCTACACCGCAGCAGTGCCATCGGGTTTGGGTGGGCCCTGCGGGATCAGCTGCTGTTTGCCACCCTTGGTGTCCATCAGGAACACCTCCACTTGGCGTACCGAGATCTTGATGTCGTGGGCCTTGAACTCACGGTTGATGTAGCGGTTGATCTCGTCCAGCGTCGGGTTGCGGTCGCCCAGGTCGCGCACGTGCATGCGCAGTTCGTGGTCCAGCGAGCTTTCGCCAAATTGCAGGAAGTACACCAGCGGCTCCGGGTCCTTGAGCACGCGCGGGTTCTCGTGGGCACCCTTGAGCAGCAGGTCGCGCACCAGGTCCAGGTCGGAGCCGTAGTCGATGCCAAGCTTGAGCGTCACGCGGGTGACCGTGTCGGTCAGCGACCAGTTGATCAGCTGGCCGGTGATGAAGGTCTTGTTGGGGACGATGATGTCCTTGCGGTCGAAATCGGTGATGGTGGTGGCCCGGATGCGGATCTTGCTGACCGTGCCCGACAGGTTGCCGATGGTGATGGTGTCGCCGATGCGTACCGGGCGTTCGAACAGGATCATGATGCCGGAAATGAAGTTGGCGAAGATTTCCTGCATGCCGAAACCCAGGCCCACCGACAGTGCCGCCACCAGCCATTGCAGCTTGTCCCAGCTCACCCCCAGGGTGGACAGGGTGCTGACGATACCTACCCCGACGATGGTGTACGAAAGCAGCGTGGTGGTGGCGTAGGCGCTGCCCTGGGCCAGGTTCAGCCGTGACAGCACCAGCACCTCCAGCAGGCCAGGGAGGTTGCCGGCCAGGGCGAAGGTAATGCCCACGATCACCAGCGCGCCCAGCAGGTCGCCGAGGCTGATCGGGACCATGCTGGCGGCCGCGCCGGTACCACTGGTGTACTCATACAGCACGAAATTGTTGAGGTAGGCGAACACCGATATCAAGTCTGCCCATACCCAGTACAGCCCGGCAATGAACCCGCCGAGCAGGGCCAAGCGGATCAGGCGCAGGGATTGCTGGTTGACCTGTTCGATATCCAGGGTGGGCTCTTCGATGATGACCTCACCGTCCAGCCCCTCCTTGGCCGCTGCCCGCTTGCTCAGCGCACGCTGGTAGGCCAGGCGCCGCGCTGCCACCGAGAGGCCGCGCACGAAGGCGGCTTCGATCACCAGCCAGAACAGCAGCAGGTAGAGCGTATAGATCAGCCGGTCGGTCAGCTTCAGCGCGGTGTAGTAGTAGCCGAAGCACACGGCCATGAACAAGGCGATGGGCAGCGCGGTGAACGCCACGCCCACGGCTTTGCGGAACAGCGAGGTGTCGCGGTGTGCCGGGCTGCTCAGCAGCAGGCGGCTGAGCAGCCACGCCATCAGTGCGTAGCAGGTCAGCACCACGCCGATGCCCAGTACGTCATCCGCCAGCGCCGAGGGCTGATGCTCCGCCACGGCCACCACGCCTACCAGGGCCAGCACCACGGTGCCCAGGCGGCGCACCCAGCCACGCAGGAATTCGACCTGAGGCTTGTGCCAGCGGAAGTGCACCTCCGCCACCCCGCCTGGCGACAGGATGCGATAGGCGGTGTAGAACACCAGCCAGGCCTGGGCCAGTTGCCACAAGGCGGCGCCCAGGTTGGCGTTCTGCCCACGGGCGTCGATCTGCAGGGCGTAGCTGCACAGGGCCAGGCCCAGGCTCACCGGCATCGCCAGCAGGATGTTGATCAGGATTGCCCGCGGCGTATGCCACTGGCTGTCGCGGCGGAAGTGGCCGATATCCTGGTGGACCTTGTCGATGCTGGCGTACAGGTTCTTGCGCCGCCACAGCAGGCCACCGATCACCAGCAGCAGCGGCAGGAACAGCAGCGGGCGCTGCACCAGGCCGTCCGCCAGCTCGTTCAGCCCCGAGCTCCAGGGCAGGTTGGCTACCTGGTCGGCCAGGCGCTGGGGCACGTAGGTCAGCCAGTCCCAGTCCAGGGGCTTGTTGCTGGGGATCCAGAACATCTGCTCGTCCAGCGTGGTACGCAGGCTCTGTGCCGTACCCAGCAGTTGCTTCTGGTTCAGCTGCAGGGTGATGGACTCGTTGAGCAACGCCGACAGCTCGCGGTTAAGCCGCTCCAGCAGGTCACTGCGGGTGATCGCCACCTCCAGCAGCGCCTTGCGCAGCTGGGGCGTCACCTCTTCCTGGGGTTGCCCGGCCAGCAGCTTGTCTACATAGCTCACCGGGCTGCTCATCTGTTCGCGCTGCTGGTTGACTTCGAACTGGTACAGCCGCGTGTCGGCAATCTGGTCAGCCAGGTCACGGTCCAACTTGAGGTGGGGCAGGGTCTGCTTCTGTTTGTAGAGGATCTTGGACAGCAGCAGGCTGCCCTTGAGCACGTTGATCTGCTCGTCCAGTGCCTGGTCGGCCTGGGTCAGGCTGTCGAGCTGCTGCTTGGTCCGCAGGTTCTGCTGGGTCAGTTCGTTGAGCCGGTCGGTGCTTCTGAGCAGGTAGTCGGACAGTTGCAGGTTGGTCGCGCTCTCGGTTGCCAACAGGCTGCTGCCACCGGCTTTTTGCGCCTCGATCGACTGCTGGGTCACGGTTTCCTGTGACTGGGCCAGGCGCTTGCTGTTGATCAGGGTCTGCAGGTCCTGAATTTCCTGCTCAAGGCGTGCGGCGCGTTCGATCAGCAGGTCATGGCGGGCATTGCCCAGGTCTTGCAGCAGGCTGTTGCCAGCCAGTTCCTGGCGGCGCAGCGTGGTCATCGCATTGAGCGAAGCCAGTTCGGCATTGAGCTGGTTGCGCAGGTCGGCGCTGATCGGTTTACCGGCGTCCTTGCCGCTTTTGAGCGTGCTGTTGATCTGCTGGGTACGTGCCTGGCTGCTGCTGATCTCGGCCTGGGACCGCTCCGGGCGGGTCTGCGAGTTGATGATCAGGCTGTTGGCTTCGGACAGTGCCTTCTGCAGCTCGCCCTGCTGGGTGGTGCGCTCGCTGAGCATCTGTTCAAGCTGCGGCACGGACAGGCTGGCATAGCGCTGCGCTACCGGTTGCGCGGGGCTTTGCTTGAGCCGGGCCAGTTCTTTCTGGCTGTCGCTGGTTTCCTTCGGGGCATTGGCCAACTGCTGCTTCAATGCGGCCAGCTTGCGTTCGCTGTCTTCCTTGCTGGCCAGCAGGTTCAGGGTCTGTTCCAGCACCTGCTGCAGGGCCTTCTGATCCGCTTCGGGCAGCTTGCGGTCGGCAATTTTGTCGAGGCTGTTCTGCACGCTGGCGGTGGTTGGGGCTTCTGCCGCAGCGGCTGCGAAGGAAAGGGACAGGCACAGCCCCAGCAGGGCTGTGCGCAGATACACGCGAAAGGACATAGGCAGGCTACTTATGGATCAGGCAGAAACGAAGTTTAGAGGAACAATCCTGGTCCTGGTCGCGTTCCTTCGGGGAATCTGACGCCCACTTTCTGGATGTTGTTCCCGTCCATGGTCGCCACGGTCCAGATCGTGCCGTTCCATTCCACCTGGTCGCCTACCACTGGCGCGCCTCCGACCTTCTGTCGGATGAACTGCGCCAGTGGCATTTGCGCGTCGAGTGTGTCCACTTTCAGGCCGTACAGGGACGCCACCGCGCCCAACTCTGCGTCACCTTCGAGCACAAAGTCACCGAAGAAGCGCAGGTCCAGGCCGCGCTGCGGCGCCTGGCTGAACAGTTTGCCCAGCGCGGGCAGGTTGTGCTCGTGGCCGATGACGCAAAGCATGTCGTCCACCTGCAGCACGGTGCTGCCGGTGGGGTGCAGCAGCTGTTCGCCACGGAACAGTGCGGCAATCCGGGTGCCCTCGGGCATCTTGAGTTCGCGCAGGGCTGCGCCGATGCACCACTTTTCTGCACCCAGGCGGTACACGAACATTTCCCACTCGCTGGTGATGTGCACCTCCAGCGCCGAGCGCGAAATGGGCGCTGGGTCTGGCGGCACGGTCACCTTCAGCAGTTTGGCCATCCACGGCAGGCTGGTGCCTTGGACCAGCAGCGATATCAGCACGATGAAGAACGCCAGGTTGAAGAACAGCTGGGCGTCGGGCAGGCCGGCCATGAGCGGGAACACCGCCAGAATGATGGGGACTGCGCCGCGCAGCCCGACCCAGGCAATGAAGCCCTTTTCACGCCCGTGGAAGGCCTTGAACGGCAGCAGTGCAGCCAGCACAGACAGCGGGCGTGCCACCAGGATCATCCACAGGGCCAGGCCCAGTGCCGGTACCGCGATGGGCAACAGGTCGTGGGGCGTCACCAGCAGCCCCAGCACCAGGAACATGCCGATCTGGGCCAGCCAGGCCATGCCGTCGAGCATGTGCAGGATGCCATGGCGGCTGCGGATTGGCTTGTTGCCCAGCACCAGGCCGCACAGGTACACGGCCAGGAAGCCGCTGCCGTGCAGCGCGTTGGTCAGCGAGAACACCACCAGGCCGCCGGCCACCACCAGAATGGGGTACAGGCCGCCAGCCAGGTTGATGCGGTTGACCAGTTGCAGCATCAGCCACCCACCGCCCAGGCCCAGCAGCCCGCCGATACCAAACTCGCGCAGCAGGTGGCCCAGCAGGCTCCAGTGCAGCCCGGTCTGGCCACTGGCAATCATGTCGATCAGGGTGACGGTGAGGAACACCGCCATGGGGTCGTTGCTGCCCGATTCGATTTCAAGGGTGGCGGTGACCCGCTCGTTCAACCCCTTGCCGCCCAGCAGCGAGAACACCGCTGCGGCGTCGGTGGAGCCGACGATGGCGCCGATCAGCAGGCCCTGGATCAGGCTAAGGTTGAACAGCCAGGCGGCGACCATGCCGGTCAGCGCCGTGGTGATCATGACCCCCACCGTGGCCAGCGACAGCGCTGGCCACAGGGCGACGCGGAAGCTGGCAACCCGCGTGCGCAGCCCGCCGTCGAGCAGGATGACGGCCAGCGCCAGGTTGCCCACCAGGTAGGCGGTGGGGTAGTTGTTGAAGATGATGCCGCCGCCGTCCACGCCCGCGACCATGCCGACGGCGAGGATGATGACCAAAATAGGGATGCCCAGGCGCGATGACAGCGAGCTGACCAGAATACTTGCACCCACCAGCAATGCGCCGATCAGGAACAGGCTGTTGATGGTGCTGGCATCCAAAGGCAGGTACTCCGGGATATTGCGGGAAGAATGAGGCTTGACTGGCAAGTCGCGTGCCAATCGATTCTAACCCGATGAATTGCCAGCATGTAAAGCGTTTCTGCAGATGTACAAAAGGCACCACAGTGGGTGCCTTTATCCATGCTACCTGTGGGGCGGCTTACGCCTGCTTCACTTCGCGCATCGGCGCGCCTTTCACCGGCGCATCGCCCGCAACGTAATACTGGGCAGTGCTGCGCGGCAATGGCTGGCGACCACGGATCTTGTCCGAAATTTTCTCGGCAATCATGATGGTGGTGGCGTTGAGGTTACCGGTGATGATGATCGGCATGATCGAGGCGTCGACCACGCGCAGGCCCTGCATGCCATGCACGCGGCCCTCGCCATCGACCACGGCCATGTCATCGGTGCCCATCTTGCACGAGCAGGACGGGTGGAACGCTGTTTCAGCGTGCTCACGGATGAACTTGTCCAGTTCTTCGTCGGTTTGCACGTGCGCGCCCGGGCTGATTTCGCGGCCACGGTAAGGGTCCAGCGCCGGCTGGGCCATGATTTCGCGGGTCAGGCGGATACCGTCACGGAATTCCTGCCAGTCCTGCTCGGTGGCCATGTAGTTGAACAAAATGCTCGGGTGCTGGCGCGGGTCCCTGGATTTGGCCTGCACGCGGCCACGGCTTGGCGAACGCATCGAGCCCATGTGCGCCTGGAAACCGTGCTCCTTCACGCCGTTGGAGCCGTTGTAATTGATGGCGACCGGCAGGAAGTGGTACTGGATGTTCGGCCACTTGAACTCGGGGCGGGTGCGGATGAAGCCACCGGCCTCGAACTGGTTGCTGGCGCCGATGCCGGTGCCATTGAACAGCCATTCGGCACCGATGGCCGGCTGGTTCCACCACAGCAGCGACGGGTACAGCGAGACCGGCTGGGTGCAGGCGTACTGCAGGTACAGCTCCAGGTGGTCCTGCAGGTTCTCGCCCACGCCTGGCAGGTCGTGCACCACCGGCACACCCAGGGTTTCCAGCAGGGCGCGCGGGCCCACGCCGGAGCGCTGCAGCAGCTGCGGCGAGGCAATGGCGCCGGAGCTTACGATCACTTCCTTGCGCGCGCGCGCTTCGACGCGCTCTTCGCTATCGCCCACCAGGTAGGTCACGCCCACGGCACGCTTGCCATCGAATAGCACGCGGTCGCTGAGGGCGTGGGTGACGATGGTCAGGTTGGGGCGTTTCTTGGCCTGGTCCAGGTAGCCGCGGGCGGTGCTGGAGCGGCGACCGTTCTTGGTCACCGAACGGTCCATCGGGCCGAAGCCTTCCTGCTGGTAGCCGTTCAGGTCTTCGGTGCGCGGGTAGCCGGCCTGCACGCCGGCCTCGACCATGGCGTGGAACAGCGGGTTGTTGCCAGCCTTGGGCGTGGCAACGCTGACCGGGCCTTCGCCACCGTGGTAATCGTTGGGGCCGATGTCGCGGGTTTCCGCCTTGCGGAAGTACGGCAGGCAGTCCAGGTAGGTCCAGTCCTGCAGGCCAGGCAGCTCGGCCCAGCCGTCGAAGTCCATGGCGTTGCCACGGATGTAGCACATGCCGTTGATCAGCGACGATCCGCCCAGGCCTTTACCACGGCCACACTCCATGCGGCGGCCATCCATGTGCGGCTCGGGGTCGGTCTCGTAGGCCCAGTTGTAGCGGCGGCCCTGCAGCGGGAAGGCCAGGGCGGCTGGCATCTGGGTGCGGAAGTCAAAACGGTAGTCGGGGCCCCCGGCTTCGAGCAGCAGCACGGTGGTGCCGGCATCTTCGGTCAGGCGGGTGGCCAGGGTGTTACCGGCAGAGCCGGCACCCACGATGATGTAATCGTATTCCATGGGGCTTCCTCCGGAAGCAGTGGCGAGCTTCAAGCTGCGAGCTGCAAGGAACAGCAGCCGTGCGAAGCTCACGGATGGACGAGGCCTGCAAGGGCCGGTTGGCAGGTTGCCAGCCGGCGCTTTCTTGCAGCGAGTAGCGAGCGGCTAGACGCTGTGGATCAGAAGACCGACGCGTAACCGCCCAGTTCGACTTGAACCGACTTGATGCGGGTGTACTGGGCCAGCGAGCTGATGCCGTTCTCACGGCCTACGCCCGATTGCTTGTAACCACCCACCGGCATTTCGGCCGGCGACTCGCCCCAGGCGTTGATCCAGCAGATGCCGGCTTCGAGCTGGTGGATGATGCGGTGGGCGCGGCTGATGTCGTTGGTGCAGACGCCCGCTGCCAGGCCGTACTCGGTGTCGTTGGCGCGGCGTACCACCTCTTCCTCGGTCTCGTAGCTGAGGATGCTCATTACCGGGCCGAAGATTTCTTCCTTGACGATGGTCATGTCGTCGGTGCAATCGGTGAACACGGTCGGTGCCACGAATGCGCCCTGGGCGAACAGGCCGTCGGTCATGCGCTCGCCGCCACACAGTACGCGGGCGCCTTCTTCCTTGCCCTTGGCAATGTAGCCCAGCACGCTTTCCATGTGCTGGAAGCTGACCAGGGGGCCGAAGTTGGTGTTTTCATCTTCCGGGTTGCCAGCGCGGATGCGTGCCACGCGCTCGACGATCTTGGCTTCGAAGGCAGCTTTCAGCTCGGCCGGGATGAACACGCGGGTACCGTTGGTGCATACCTGGCCCGAGCTGTAGAAGTTGGCCATCATGGCGATGTCGGCGGCCTTGTCCAGGTCGGCGTCGGCGCAGATGATCAGGGGCGACTTGCCGCCCAGTTCCATGGTCACTTCCTTGAGCGACGAGCTCGAGGCGCTGGCCATGACTTTCTTGCCGGTGGTGGTGCCGCCGGTGAAGGAGATTTTCTCGATGCGCGGGTGCTCGGTCAGCCAGCCGCCGACTTCGCGGCCGCTGCCGGTCAGTACGTTGAACACGCCATCAGGCAGGCCAGCTTCGGTGTAGATCTCGGCCAGTTTCAGGGTGGTCAGCGAGGTCACTTCCGACGGCTTGAAGATCATCGCGTTGCCGGCGGCCAGGGCCGGTGCGGATTTCCACAGGGCGATCTGGATGGGGTAGTTCCAGGCGCCGATGCCTGCGGTAACGCCCAGGGGCTCGCGGCGGGTGTAGACGAAAGACGATTCGCGCAGTGGGATCTGCTCGCCCTCGATGGCCGGCACCAGGCCTGCGTAGTATTCCAGCACGTCGGCACCGGTCACGATGTCGACGTAGCGGGTTTCGGAGTACGACTTGCCGGTGTCCAGGGTTTCGAGCATGGCCAGTTCGTCATTGCGTTCACGCAGGATGTCGACGGCACGGCGCAGAATGCGCGAGCGCTGCATGGCGGTCATGGCCGCCCACACTTTCTGGCCACGCTCGGCGCTGGCGACGGCCTTCTCGACGTCAGCCTCGGTGGCACGCTGCACGTGGGCAAGCACTTCGCCGGTGGCCGGGTTGATGGCTTCGAAGGTGGCATCGCTGCCAGCATCCACGTAACCGCCATCAATGTAGAGTTTTTGCGTTCCGAAACGGGCCATAGTGTCCTCGCAAGTGCAGTGTGTGGGTTGGCCTGGGGTCACGCTCCCGCCGGGTTGGCAAGGGCTGCGCGCCGTTTTTCAGCCCCTGGGTCAGTGCCCAGGGTGTGCTGCTTGGCCAGTTGTAGATCCATGTATTCGTAAGCAATCCGTATTGCCTGGTCGGTGTCGAAGGCATCCCCCGACAGGGCGCCACGCAGCCACAAGCCATCGATCAGGGCTGCCAGGCCGCGGGCTGCCTTGCGCGCATGGTAAAGCGGCAGGGCGCGGCGGAACTGGCAACACAGGTTGGAGTACAAACGGTGGTCGTTGATCCGTTGCAACCTGTGCAGATCGGGCTGGTGCATGCTGGAAGCCCAGAACGCCAACCAGGTTTTCATCGCCGGGCCATTCACCTGGCTGGCATCGAAGTTGCCCTCGATGATCACTTTCAGGTGGGCGCGGGGCGTATCGTCGGTCAAGGCTTGGCGGCGTGCCCGCACGCCCTCGTTGAGCATGCTCATGATGTAGCCCATCGTCGCTGCGATCAGGCCATTCTTGTCCCGAAAGTAGTGACTGATGATGCCGTTGGACACCCCGGCCAAACGGGCAATCAGCGCAATGCTGGCATCCCCCAGGCCGACCTGATCGACAGCCTGCAATGTGGCTTCGATCAACTGCTGACGGCGGATGGGTTGCATACCGACCTTGGGCATCTTGCTATCTCCTCAGGCCTGCGAGCAGACGACAGGCGGCTGACTCGGCGAAGACCAGTCTATTTTGTTTTGATTGAACGTTCAATCAATAAAGAATAAGCTCTGCGACAATTTGTGCCATTGACAGTTTTTCAGGCGGTCGATCAGGCACGAATTGTCACCCCAGAAAATCGCGAAACCCCCGGCTGGTAAAGCCTGCGCGGGTGCTAGCGATGCAAGACGCAGATGCTGCCGTGCGGTGCTGGACCGTGCGGCAGGCCCTTGGAGCGGGCGGTGTACCTGTGACCAATGCGCGCACCGCAAGCCGGCGCGGGGCATTTGCAGCAGGGCCACCTGTGTGTGTTTTGCAGCGGATCGGTTCGGAACCGCGATTCCCAGGGTGCTTTTATAACACCTGATGCAGTGGGGATATTCCACCAATTGCTCGGGAAAAACAGATTAGCCTCCACAGCCGTACTGCCCGGAGCATTCGTGCAATGACTTCTGCCTCACTTACAAACCCTCCTGCCGAGAGGGTACGGGTCAACCGCGTGGTGTTCTTCACCTCCGCGCTGATGATCCTCGTTCTGACTGCCTTGCTGATCGCTGTACCCGAAACTGCCGGCCAGGTACTGGGCGTTGCCCAGCAGTGGCTGACGCGTACCTTCGGCTGGTACTACATGCTGGTGATCTGCGGCTACCTGCTGTTCGTCATCTACCTGGCGTTTTCCGACTACGGCAAGCTCAAGCTGGGCGGCAAGGACGACCAGCCTGACTTCAGCTACGGTGCCTGGGCCGGCATGCTGTTTTCGTCGGGTATCGGCATTTCGCTGCTGTACTTCGGTGCATCCGAACCGCTGGACCACTACTTCAACCCCCCCGAGGGCTCCCCGGCCAGCCTGGAGGCCGCGCGCCAGGGCCTGCAACTGACCTTCCTGCACTGGGGCTTGCACGGTTGGGCGATCTACGCACTGGTCGGCCTGGCAGTGGGTTACTTCGCCTACCGGCACAACCAGCCGCTGGCCCTGCGTTCGGCGCTGTACCCGCTGGTGGGTGAGCGTTGGGTCAAGGGCGCCGCGGGTAACGCCGTGGACATCTTCGGCATGTTCGTGACCCTGCTGGGCCTGGTGACCAACCTGGGTATCGGCTCGATGCAGGTGGCCTCGGGCCTCGAGTACCTGTTCGGCATGGACCACAGCAAGACCAACCTGCTGGTGGTCATCCTGGTCATGGCCGGGGTGGCCACCGTGGCAGCGGTGTCGGGTGTGGAGAACGGCATCCGCCGGCTGTCCAACCTCAACATTGCCCTGTTCAGCGGCCTGCTGATGTTCGTGCTGCTGGGGGGTGAAACCCTGCACCTGCTCAACGGGCTGGTGCAGAACGTGGGCGATTACCTCAACGGTATCGTGCTGAAAACCTTCGACCTGTACGTGTATGAAGGCGAAGCCGGCAAGTCCGAGCGCTGGCTGGGCCTGTGGACCGTGTTCTACTGGGCCTGGTGGATTTCCTGGGGCCCGTTCGTAGGCATGTTCATTGCCCGTATTTCCAAGGGCCGTACCGTACGCCAACTGGTCAGCGGCGTGCTGCTGATTCCGCTGGGCTTCACCCTTGCCTGGCTGTCGATCTTCGGCAACACCGCCCTGGACCTGGTTATCAACCATGGGGCGGTGGAACTGGGCAAGACCGCGCTGGAACAGCCGTCCATGTCCATCTACCAACTGCTGGAATACTTCCCGGCGGCGAAGGTGGTGATCGGTGTGGCGGTATTCGTTGGCTTCGTGCTGTTCCTGACCCCCGCCGACTCCGGCGCGGTGATGATGGCCAACCTTTCCTGCAAGGGCGGCAAGGTGGACGAGGATGCGCCGCACTGGATGGTGGTGTTCTGGTCGGTAATCATCACCCTGGTCACCATCGGCCTGCTGCTGGCGGGCAACTTCGAAGCCATGCAGACCATGGTGGTGCTGGCTGGCCTGCCGTTCTCGGTGGTGCTGGTGCTGTTCATGTTCGGCCTGTACAAGGCCATGAAGCAGGATGTGGCCGTTGAACAGGAGCGCGCCGAGCTGGCCGCCCGTGGCCGCCGCGGCTTCAGCGAGCGCCTCAGCCAGCTGGAGCTGCAGCCTAACCAGGCCGTGGTGCAACGCTTCATGGACAAACAGGTAAGCCCGGCACTGAAGGAAGCCGCCGCGCAATTGCAGACACTGGGCTTCGAGGTAGAAACCCGTGTCGGCCAGTCGCGCAACATGATGGGCCTGCGGGTGATGATGGAAGAGGGCAACCCGTTCGTCTATGAGGTCAGCCTTGACGGCTACATGGCTGCACCGAGCGAAGCGCCGGTGGAAGGCGAGCCGGAAGTCAGGCAGCGCTTCTACCGTGCCGAGGTGTACCTGCACGATGGCAGCCAGGAGTACGACCTGATGGGCTTTGCACCGGAGCAGATCGTACGCGACGTACTGGACCAGTTCGAAAGCCACCGCCAGCTGCTGGGGCGTGTCTACAGCTGATCTGACCTTGCCCGTCGCCGGGCCTGCAAACCCTGTTTGTGGGCCTGGCGCAGGGCGCGGGTACCTGTAGGCAGCAATATGTACACCCAGCTGCCAACCCGCTGAAGGCAGGCTCACCCTCCGCTCATTCAGGAGGCGTGACCATGCCGGACCCCTACGCACTACCCACCGATTTCAAAGCCCTGGTGGCTGCCCAGTTCGCCAGCCGCCCCACCCTGCGGCAGGTGGTGAGCACGCAGATCATGCAGCTGCTGATTCAGCACTACCCACTGATCAAGGTCCATCGCCCCGAACTCACGGATGCCGATCGCCTTGGCCTTGCCCTGCCCAGTGCCGATGGGCAGCGCGTATCGACCACGCCCCTGGTGGATGTGGCGTTGCAGGCCCTGTACGCGGGTACACCGCTGAATTTTTCGCAGGTCGCGGGGCAGAAGCAGTACCTGACGCTTGATGCTCGACGTTTTTTCGCCATCCCCGACCCGCTGCAGACCGCAGAAGGTGACCAGATCGAACTGGCGCCGCTTACCCAGGCATTCAATGACCTGCTGCTGATCATCTGGGGCTGTTTCAACCAGGCCCAGGTCGACTACTGGCGCGCCGATGGTAGTGCAGGTGTCAGCCGTGATCGCTGGTTACAGCAGATGATCAGGTCGGCCACCCTGTACAACCTGCCATTGCAGGGGTTAGGGCCCCAGCAACAGGCGTGCGTACGCGGCTTGTTGCGCGGGGCAGGGCAACGTCCCAGCGTGTTTTTCGTGCAGATCGAAACCACCGTCGACGGCAAGGCGACCAGCCGTTTTCTGCCCGATTTGCTGGTATATGGCCAATGGGACGAGGCTGATATCGTGCTGTGGTGCAAGCCGGCCGGCACCGTGTGGGGCTACCCGGGCTTCGATGCGTTTGCCCAGGCGTTGCAGGCTGAATACCCAAGCCTGGCCAGCCACGACAGCATCAGCTGGCACCGGCATGAGCTGGAAGGTGATCCGTTTTCCCAGCAGACGGCAATGCTGCTGGAGTGCATGCTGGAGCAGGTCGGCAGCCTGCGCCGCAGTGCGTTGAACGGTGTTGCCGACCTGGAGCAGGCCTGCCTGGCCCTGACCGACCCTGCACAGTGGTTCATCGAGGGCTACGTCAACCAGCCCGCGCTGGATGGCAAGCCGCCCCGTGGGCTGCTAGGTGTGGCGGCCCCGGACAGTTTTGCCTGCCAAAGGGCCTTTTATGAGCTGGCCCTGGCCCAAGCTGAATCCGACGGTGTTGCAGCCCTTGATGGCGTACTCGACCTGCACGGCTACGCTAGCCAGCAGTTGCGTGAGCAGTTGCTGCACGATCACCCGGTGGATGCCAACTACTTTCCCGATGACCTGCAACTGGAGCTGACCTCGGCATTCGGTGTGCCGGGTGGTGCCGGGGTGGGGGCCGGTGATGGCGCGCTCGAGAAGCGCACCCTCAGCCTGACCCAGTTCGCCATTGCCAACCTCAGCTCGCTGGAGGGTGCGACCATAACGTCCATCACCCACCGCGAAGGCCAATTGATAATGGGCTGGATGACCGCCGACTATGCAAAGGCGCTGGTAGAGCGTGTAGACGTGGGGGGTAATTATCCAGCCTATGTGGCCAGCAAGCTGAACGAGCCGACGGGGTTGGCGCAGCGGGTGCAGCGCTTCACCCGGGAATGGCGCTGCGATTTCATGCTGCGCGCACTGCGGGCAAAGCTGCATGGCAGCTTGAGCGAGGCAGCCTTGCAAGCGATCTGCGACTATTGCAGCGGGCAAGTCGACCCGTTGCTGCCGGCAAGCATGCTGATGCCGTTCGCCCTGCGCCGTGACCCTGACAGCCAGGCTTACGATGTGGTCCGGGGCATGTACGTGTTGTTCAACGCGGAGCCTGGCAGCGTCGTGTTGTACCGGCCGCTTTATGGAAAGGCGGCCGTTCTGGCGTTCGCCAGCGTCGAGGCCATGATGCAGGCAGTGCGCGATGACCAGGCGCTGCAGGCCAGCCTGCTGGCCTGGCTGGCGCCAGAGGCCAGGCGTGTGTATGCCAACGGTGGGTTCACTGAGCCTCACCTGGGCGGCGCCATCGTGGACACGTCGATATTGCCCGCCCCGGTGGCGCCCGCGCAGTTCTGGCCGCGGTTCTGGCGCAGCGATGTCGACCTGCAGAT
The DNA here is from genome assembly GCF_016647865.1 of Pseudomonas sp. S60. NCBI lineage: Bacteria > Pseudomonadati > Pseudomonadota > Gammaproteobacteria > Pseudomonadales > Pseudomonadaceae > Pseudomonas > Pseudomonas sp. S60. The sequence goes on from NZ_JACVVH010000011.1 coordinate 108,705, forward strand.
GTACACCGCCAATCGCGACCTCTTGGTGGAGCTGGCGGATCGCAACTCGGTATCCAACGCAGAGAGCCGCTGGGCAATCCTTACCCAGGGGGCCTGGTTGCTGTTCGACGTGGCAAGCCTGGTGGTGCGTGGCCCGGCTGCTGTCGCGCTGTGGCTGGTGCAAATGTTCAATGCCGCCAGCGCAGACCTGCAGGCCATTCGCGAAGGCAGCGACTTCGAGCGGTCTGCGGCGGTGGTCGACATGCTCCTCAACCTGGTGATGGTCGTTGGCCATGCTTATGCACCCAGGTTGACCCGCAACCCGGCTACCCTGCCAGACGCCATGCCCAGCGACAGCCCTGGGCCTGGGTCGGTACGCCCAGTGCTGGGAGCTGGAGCCCAGATGCTGCAAGGCAAGGTCTACCTACCGGGCGCACTGGAAAAAAGCGGTGCACTGCTCGATTTTTCCTTCAGCGGTGGCGAGGGCTTCAACGTGCTACCCGCCCAACTGCGTAAACGATTGGAAGCCATGCGCGCCGATGCATCGCTCGAAGGCGTTGACCCCGTGCAGGCGGGGAATGCGGCTGGGTTGTACTGGCAGCATGGCCAGCACTACGTAAAGCTTCGGGGCGACACCTATCGCGTTGCGCCCGGCGAGCATGGCGTGCGCATCGTCGATGCACTGGGCAACCCCGGCCCTTGGTTGCAGCACACAGCAGGGGTATGGCGTATCGATCATGGGCTGCGTTTGAGTGGGGGTATGCCAAGGGGGCGCGTGGAACTGATGCGCGAGCAGAATGTTCGGCAGGAGGCACGCATGCGTGATGAGGATGCGCGCCTGACCGAGCAGCGCAAGGGCCTCGTCGAGGCCTATGAGCGGCACAAGAACGAGGTCGACAGGTCCACCGCCAGGATCGAAGAGCTGGAGCGCCTGGCGCAGCCCGACGAGCACCAGCAGGAAATGCTGAGCCTGCAAAAGCAGTTGAGGAGGGGGCAGCGGCAATACCTGGCCAATGACCTCAAGCAGCTTGTCGCACAGGACGCCGAGCACGACAGGGTATTGATGGAGCGCGGGCGCATACGGCTTTCCAGCCAGGTCGTGGAAGACGCCATTCGCCGTCAGCGCAGCACGATCCGGGAAGGCCTCATTGCCACCTGCGAGACGTACTACAACCTGCTGGCCACCATGATCAACGAGGAAGACATCGACGGCCAGCACAAGGCAATTGCACTGCTGCCCGAAACCGATGAGGAAAAGCAGCAGTACCAGCGGTTGGTGAAATCCCTGGAGCGCGTGTGGCAATGGGGCAGTGACATGGTGGCGCTGTCGGCACAGTTCGACCCGTTGCTGGAGAGTACGCTCAAGGACAACGACATCGTCTTCAGGGATGAAAATGGGCGGCAGGCCAACAAACACCATGAGTTGAGCCGCGTCATCCAGGACCGCCGCCTGAATGCCATCGACCTGGAGTTCAGGTTGCTCGAGGACTTGGGTGAGTTGGCGCTCAACCGTTTGAACGGTACCAGTGAAGCGCAGCTGGATGAATATTACGAGATGCTCGCCGGTGACAACCTGCGCAGCGCGGGCAGTGCGCACGGCGAGCTGGCAGGCAGCGGTTTGACCGATGAAGAGCGTGTGGCGGTGCTCAACGATGTGATCGACAGCTATGAGGAAACCATTGGCCGGGCGGAGTACCTGGCCAGTGTCGAGCCGGCCGAAATCCGCCCGGACAAGCTCCAGCTGTTCCTGCAGGTGCTACGCAGGCTCAAGGACCTGGCCAGTGAAGAAATGGCGGCCAGCGTCCGCGAACTGGAACAGGTCGAAGCTGCTCGCCCCCGCACACCCGTGTATGCGGCGCGCGGCGGTGTACGTCGCCTGGTGCGCACGCACCGTGGCCGTAGCGTGGTGGGTATCGAGGCGGTGGGCGATGACGGTGTGGCAGAGGTGCAGCAGCGCGACAGCCGCGACAAGGTGCTGCGCACGTTCCGCAGGCAGAACAGCCAGTGGTGGGAGGTACAGGGCGCACCGCAGCAGGAGCTGGCACCTGCCAGGCCGCATGCGCCTGAGGTGCTGCGAAACAGGCTTGGCAGGCTGATCGACAGCGTGGGTACAACGTTGGTCATGGCCAAGCGTTTTTTCAGCAAGGATGAGCCTTTGGGGCTGTCCACGGTGATCGATCAACATATCAAGGACCTGCGTGACACCCGGGCGCTGTTGCCGCGCACTGCGTCGGACAAGGCCTTGGCCGAGCGTGCACAGGCCGCCGTGGATGAGCTTGAGGACAGCAAGCAGGAGCTGCTCAAGACCCACTACCTGACCAGCAAGGCGCCGACGTTGAACGCCCTGAAATTTCTACACGGCATTGGCGAACTAGCGGTGGCGAGAGTTGAACGTCGGGTGGAATTGTCACCCACCGACTACCTGGATACCTACGAAATCAAGCGTGTTTCAGGTAAACGATTGTGGGAGGCGCACTTCCACTACCCTGGCGCGGACACCCCTGACAGAAACTTCCAGCGCGGGCACCTGAAATTGTGGGAGCAGCGCAAACTCGGGCATCAGGCCGTGTTGCGCGCGGCCAGGCGCAATGAGGTGCTGCGGGTGTATCGCGGGCAACTGCGCAAAGGCGACGTCGAGGGCATCATCCCCTTCGAATGACGTGCGTCAGCGGTTGCTGTACCTGCCGTGTCGGCCATGGGCCGGCATGGCCTGGTTGCCACGCTCGGCAACCATCTGCTGCAGCTCGATCAGCTCGACACCCTGCTGTTTCAACCGGGGGATCTCGCGTTCGAGCACTTCCAGTGTTTGCGGGTAAGGGTGGCCGATGAGCACGGCCGACCCTTGCCGACGCGCCAGCGCCACGCCCTGTTGCAGCTGCCCGGCGATAGCCTCGGTGGTGCGCACATCGTCAAGGAACACGTCCCGCGACACATGGGCCACGCTTTGCGCCTGGGCCTTGGCCGCTGCCACGGTGGCGGCGCTGGTGCGGCTGTCGACGAAGAACAGCCCGCGCTGCTGCAGTTCCCCCATCAGCCAGGCCATGGTCTCAGGCTGCGAGGTCATGCGGCTGCCCATGTGGTTGTTCACCCCCGCTGCGAACGGCACCTTCAGCAGCGCAGCGTCCAGGCGCGAAGCCAGCTCGCCCATGGCAAGGCCGGGGTGCCACGCGTAGGGGCCCGTGGCCGGGTCCATGGGCATGTGCAGGATCACCGTTTTGCCGGCCTTGTGCGCCTGGCGGGCGAAGCCGGTGGCGTGTGGGGTGTCGGGCATGATCGCCATGGTCACCGGCCCGGGCAGGGCCAGGGTACGGTTGTCACGCTCGGTGTTCTGGCCCAGGTCGTCGATGATGATGCTCATGTACGCCTTGGCCGGTGGGGCCGCTTGCGCGGCACCGGCCAATAGGCACAGCAACAGGCACAGCAGGTGCCGCATGGGGCTCATCAATTGCCTTTGGTGATGTTGAGGCCCTTGAGCAGGCTCAGAGCCTGGCTGAGCTGGAAGTCGTCATCCTGTGGCCGCTCCTTGCGCTTGCTGCTGCCGGTGGGGCGGTCGGCACCGCCGTTGCCGTTGCCCAGGTGGCCCTGCAGGTCGGCTTCCTTGAAGTTGTCGTTGTCGGCCTCGGCCGTGAGCTTGGCCTGGCGCACTTCGATGTCCGGCACGATGCCCTGGGCCTGGATGGAGCGGCCGTTGGGGGTGAAGTACAGGGCGGTGGTGAGCTTGAGTGCGCGGTCGTTGGCCAGCGGCAGCACGGTTTGTACAGAACCCTTGCCGAAGCTGTCGGTGCCCATCAGCACAGCGCGTTTCTGGTCCTGCAGGGCGCCGGCGACAATTTCCGATGCCGAGGCGCTGCCGCCGTTGATCAGCACCACCAGCGGCACGCCCTCGCTGGCGTCGGCCGGGTCGGCCGAGAAGCGCAGTTCGGAGTTGGCGATGCGGCCCTTGGTGTACACGATCAAGCCTTTGGTCAGGAAGTGGTCGGCCACTTCCACCGCCGACTGCAGCACGCCGCCTGGGTTGTTGCGCAGGTCCAGGATGACGCCGCGCAGCTTCTTGCCGTTGTCCTTGCGCAGCTTGGCCAGGGCTTTGCCCACTTCCTCGCCGGTCTTGACCTGGAACTGGGTGATGCGGATGTAGCCGTAGTCGTTTTCCAGCAACTGGCTCTTCACGCTCTTGACCTGGATGACCGCACGGGCCAGCGTCACGTCGAACGGGTTGCCGCCGTCGCGGATCAGGGTCAGGGTGATCTTGTCACCCACCTTGCCGCGCATCTTGTCCACAGCCTCGGTCATGGTCTGGCCACGGGTAGGGGCACCGTTGATCTTGACGATCAGGTCGCCTGCCTGCACACCGGCGCGGGAAGCGGGCGTGTCATCGATGGGCGAGACCACCTTGATGAAGCCGTCTTCCTGGCCAACCTCGATGCCCAGGCCGCCGAATTCGCCGCTGGTGCTTTCCTGCAGCTCCTGGAAGTCTTCTGGCCCAAGGTAGGCAGAGTGCGGGTCCAGGTTGCTGAGCATGCCCTTGATGGCGTTCTCCAGCAGGGTCTTGTCATCCACCGGCTCGACATAGGCGGCCTTGATCCGGTCCATGACCTCGGCGAAGGTGCGCAGCTCTTCGAGCGGCAGCGGCGCCTTGCTGGTCATCTCGGTGGCCGGTGCTGCCGCCGCCTTGGCCGGCTCTGCGGCGAGGGCCAGGGGCGTGCCGACCGCCAGGGCGATGGACAGGGCCAGCTGGGTAAGACGAGGCGAGTGCAGCATGTCGAACGAACTCCTGATCCTGTAAGCGCTCCCTGCGGAGCATCGGCGCAGCACCCAGGCTACGCCGCATAAGTTTGACTAGCCACGGCACCATTGCGAAGGGTCGGTAGGCCGGCCCTGCTGGCGGATGGCGAAGTACAACCCGGCAGCCTCCTGGCCACCGCTGTCACCGACCGTAGAGATGGCCTCGCCAGCCTTGACGATATCCCCGGCATTCTTCAGCAGGCTCTGGTTGTGGCCGTACAGGCTCAGGTAACCGTTACCATGATCGAGAATGACCAGAAGACCGGCACCGCGCAACCAGTCGGCAAACACCACGCGCCCGCCGTGTACGGCGCGCACCTGGGTGCCGGGGCTTGCCCCGATCATCACCCCGTCCCACTTGGCCCGGGCATCCGTACCGCGTGCATCACCGAAGCGTGCCAGCAATCGACCATTGACTGGCCAGGGAAGTTTTCCACGGGCTGCAGAAAATGCACCGCCGTAGCTGGCGCCATCACCGGACACCATTGGCCCCAGGGTGGCACGGGCCTTTTTCGGCGGCTCGACCGGTTCGGCAGACTGATTGCGAGCGGCGGCGGCGGCAAGGGCCTCCTGCTGACGGCGTTTTTCTGCCTCCTGCTGCGCTATCAGGGCCCGCTGGCGCGCTTCTTCGGCTTCGCGGGCCTGGCGAGCCAGGGTTTCCTCGATGGTTTTCAGGACCTTGGCCAGGTCGGCCTGGTCTTGCTCGCGGGCGCGCAGCTTCTGGTCGCGGTCTTTTACGTCGCCGTTGAGTTTGGCCAGTACCTGCTGGCGCTTGCTGCGCTCGGTTTCCAGCGCCTGGCGGCGGGTGTCGAGGTCTGCCTGCTGGGCCAGAAGCTGCTGCTGTTGCGTGCCGATTTCGCGCTCCACATTGGCCAGCTGGCGAAGTGTTTCGTTGAAGGTGCGCAGTTGTTCAAGGCGCGCCTTGCTGAGGTAATCGTAATACGTGAGGGTGCGGGCGAATTTCTCGGGGTTCTGCTGGTTGAGCAGCAGCTTGAGGTATTCCTCGCGCCCGTTCTGGTAGGCGGAACGGGCCTGAATGGCGATCAGCCGTTGTTGTTCAACGCGGGCGCTCTGGAGTTTTTTTTTCTCGGTATCAAGGCGCTCCAGCTCGCCCTCGGTCTTTTTTAGTTCTTGCTGCAGGGCCTCCACCTGCCTTTCGAGCTTGCCGATGTCGGTCTCGGTCGTTTTCAGGTCTTTTTGCACACCGGCCTTTTCTTCCTGGAGCTTGCCCAAGGTCTTCTTGAGCTCGGCAATATCCTGGCGGGTGGCGTCCAGTTGCTGCTGGGTCTGTGCGCGCTCATCGGCGAAGGCCGGGCTGAGCAGGCAAGACAGGGCTAGAAGGATCAGGGCGCGAAGCATGAGGTTTGGCGTACCGGGGATGGAGACTGGCCTAGTATGAATCAGCTGCAAGCTACAAGCTACAAGCGGCAAGCCGAGCGCGTGTGGCTCTTGATCTTGCTTTTGCTCTTTCTTGCAGCTTGTAGCTTGCAACTTGCAGCTGTTCTCAAGCGTCGAGGAGGATTGAGGTGCCGGTCATTTCCACGGGTTTCTCCAGGCCCAGCAGCTTGAGCATGGTCGGCGCAACATCGGCCAGCACGCCGCCTTCACGCACCTTGAGGGGGCGCTTGCCCACGTAGATGAACGGCACCGGCTCGGTGGTGTGGGCAGTGTGGGCCTGGCCGGTGGACTCGTCTTCCATCTGCTCGACGTTGCCGTGGTCGGCGGTGATCAGCGCTTCGCCGCCGACGTTGTCCAGTGCTTCCACGATGCGGCCCACGCAGCTGTCCAGGGCCTCAACTGCTTGCACGGCCGCCGAGAACACGCCCGTGTGGCCCACCATGTCGCCGTTGGCGTAGTTGACCACGATCACGTCGAAGCGCTGCTGCTCGATGGCCTCGACGATGCGGTCGGTGACTTCGGGGGCGCTCATTTCCGGCTGCAGGTCGTAGGTGGCAACCTTCGGCGACGGGATCAGGATGCGTTCTTCGCCTTCGAACGGCTCTTCACGCCCGCCCGAGAAGAAGAAGGTGACGTGGGCGTACTTTTCGGTCTCGGCAATGCGCAGCTGGGTCTTGCCGTTGTTGGCCAGGTATTCGCCCAGCACGTTGTGCAGGCTGGCCGGGGCGAAGGCCGCCGGGGCTGCGATCTTGGCCGAGTACTGGGTCAGGCCGATGTAGGCGGCAACCTTGGGCAGGCGCGCCCGTGGGAATTCGTTGAAATCAGGCTCGACGAATACCCGTGACAGTTCACGGGCGCGGTCGGCGCGGAAGTTCATGAAGATCACGGCATCGCCGTCTTCTACCTTGACCGCCTGGCCAATGCGGGTGGCCTTGACGAATTCGTCGCTCTCATCGCGTGCATAGGCGGCTTCGAGGCCTGCCAGGGCGCTGTCGGCGGTGTATTCGGCGGTGCTGTCGACGATAAGGTTGTAGGCGGCGCTGACGCGATCCCAGCGGTTGTCACGGTCCATGGCGTAGTAACGGCCGATGAGGCTGGCGATGCGGCCCTTGCCCAGCTTGGCAAAGGTGGCATCCAGCAGCTCGATGGACGACTGTGCGCTGCGTGGCGGGGTGTCGCGGCCGTCGAGAAACGCGTGCAGGTAGATTTTTTCGGCGCCGCGCTGGGCCGCCAGTTCGGCCATGGCCACCAGGTGGTCCTGGTGGCTGTGTACGCCACCATCGGACAGCAAACCGAGAATGTGCACAGCCTTGCCAGCATTAGCGGCTTTGTCCACGGCGCCGGTGAGCACGGGGTTGGTGAAGAATTCGCCGTCACGGATGGCCTTGGTCACCCGGGTGAAATCCTGGTACACCACGCGCCCGGCGCCGAGGTTCATGTGGCCGACTTCAGAGTTGCCCATCTGCCCGTCCGGCAGGCCGACGTCCATGCCCGAACCTGAAATGAGGCCGTGCGGCTGGGTGGCGCGCAGGCGGTCGTAGACCGGCGTATTGGCCGAATAGATGGCGTTGTATTCGGGGCTTTCGCTGTGGCCAAAGCCATCCAGGATGATCAGGACCAGGGGTTTGGGCGTGCTCGTCATCAATCAAACTCACGGTTGTTCAAAGATGATAAAGACACGCATTTTAGGGCAAATGCGCCAGCGCGGGCGAATAATCGTCCCTTCCGCCGACCGGCGCACCTGGACTGGCCCCATGAAAGCGCTTTGATGGCCGGGCCGTCGGGCTTTGGTGCCACACAGGGGGTGTGTATACTGGCCGGCATTTTCTATCGCGTGGAACACCCCAGATGGTTGCTAACCTGATTCAATTTGCGACAAACCACTACCTACTGGTGGCGATCTTCGTTGTTCTGCTGGTCGCTTTGCTGGTCAATGAAATCCGTCGTGGCGGGCAGAGCCTGAGCAATGGCCAACTCACCGCCCTGGTCAACGCCGACAAGGGTCTGGTCATTGATATCCGCCCAGCCAAGGAGTACACCGCCGGCCACATCGTCGGTGCGGTGAACATCCCCCAGGACAAGCTGGCCAGCCGCATGACCGAGCTGGACAAGCACAAGGAAAAAACCCTCATCGTGGTCGACGCGATGGGCCAGCAGTCCGGCACCGTGTGCCGCGATCTGCTCAAGGCTGGGTACAACGCTGCCAAGCTCAGCGGTGGCGTGTCCAGCTGGAAAGCCGATAACCTGCCTTTGGTGAAGTGATATGAAACCCGTCATCGTCTATTCCAGCGACTACTGCCCCTACTGCATGCGCGCCAAGTACCTGCTCGAGAGCAAGGGCGTTGCATTCGAGGAAATCAAGGTCGATGGCAAGCCGCAGCTGCGCGCCGAAATGGCCCAGAAGGCTGGCCGCACATCGGTGCCGCAGATCTGGATCGGCAGCACCCACGTCGGTGGATGCGATGACCTCTACGCCCTGGAGCGCGCCGGCAAGCTCGACGCACTGCTGGCGGCCTGATTTGCACTGCACTCCAAAACACTAGGATAAGGATCTGCCATGACTGACCAACAGACCAACGGCGCTGCTGCAGAAGACAACAGCCCTCAGTTCTCCCTGCAGCGCATCTATGTGCGTGACCTGTCGTTCGAAGCCCCGAAAAGCCCGCAGATCTTCCGTCAGACCTGGGAGCCGAGCGTCGGCCTGGACCTGAACACCAAGCAGAAAGCGCTGGAAGGTGACTTCCACGAGGTGGTACTGACCCTGTCGGTTACCGTCAAGAACGGTGACGAAGTGGCGTTCATCGCTGAAGTGCAGCAGGCGGGTATCTTCCTGATCAAGAACCTGGATGCCGCTTCCATGAGCCACACCCTGGGCGCATTCTGCCCGAACATCCTGTTCCCCTACGCGCGCGAAACCCTGGACAGCCTGGTAACCCGTGGCTCGTTCCCGGCCCTGATGCTGTCGCCGGTCAACTTCGACGCCCTGTACGCGCAAGAAATGCAGCGCATGCAGGAAGCGGGCGAAGTGCCTGCTGCGCAGTAACAGCTGCTGCCTGTGCAAAAGCGCCTCTCGGGGCGCTTTTTTATTGCCTGTCGCGGCCTCTTCGCGGGTAAACCCGCTCCCACTGGAATGGACTGCCCCACAAAAGTTGGACAGTTTCAGCTAGCAGCCTTGAGGCCA
>NZ_JACVVH010000120.1:0-346 GCF_016647865.1 Pseudomonas sp. S60
CTTGGTGATGCCCACTTGGATTTTGCCTTCATCTTTGAAGACGTCATCGCCCTGAGCAGGTGCGGTGTAGGACTTGGTGGTTTCACCTGCTTTGAACACAACGGTGGCGTTGTTGCTCAGGGTGACAGTCAGGTCCTTGTCCAGTGCACGGTTCAAGCTAAGGGTAAAGGTAGGTGCCGTGGCTTCGTTCACCGACGCTTGGTTGGCCACGATGTTCACCTGCACCAGGTCGCCCTGGCCAGCAGGCTCGTCAGTGACGGCGGTGGTGACCGAAGCTTTGTTGGCTACCAGGTTTTCGAACTGCTTGTCGCCGGCAACTGCCAGGTCGGTAATCGCTTTCACGATC
>NZ_JACVVH010000121.1:0-337 GCF_016647865.1 Pseudomonas sp. S60
CGCTCGGTCTCGCAGGCGAAAAACCCCTAAAGGCGGGCACCTGCATGCCCTAACACCCTACTCCCGCCAATACAAAACGGTCGGTGCGAGGGCCGACGTGGATTGCGTAATGGCAGCCATGGGCAGGACGTGATTTTTGTGGTGGCGCGCAGATCGAGCGCCGCCCGCGCGGCGCATTGCGAGCTTTGCTCGCTCCTACGCTTGTTTCGGGCCAGTTACGCCTGGTACAGGCGCGCGCGACCGCCTGGTTTGTTCCACGCGACACCGCGTCATGCGCCAAAGCGTCCGCGCACAAATGGCGCAGAAATAATTGGCCCGAAACAAGCGTAGGAGCGAG
>NZ_JACVVH010000122.1:0-333 GCF_016647865.1 Pseudomonas sp. S60
TTCACCCGCGAAGCAGGCAGCGCGGTGCATGGCACCGGCTTCGCCGGTGTTCGCGGGTTAACCCGCTCCCACCGTGATTGCGCCAGCTTTGAGATCTTGTGGAAGACAGTTTCACCCACTTCTTCGTTTTGTACTGCAGCCGCCGCGCCGAAGAACGCGGCCGCAAGGCGATTCAGCAGGCCATCGAAGAAGGCGCAGCCGCCAACGCCTCGCAGCCCCAGGTGCGACGTCCAGGCCAGTTGGGCGCTTACGCCTGATCAGGCGCTTTCTCGGGTGAACCCGCATCCTGTGGGAGCGGGTTCACCCGCGAAGCAGGCAGCGCGGTGCATGGCA
>NZ_JACVVH010000123.1:0-320 GCF_016647865.1 Pseudomonas sp. S60
GCACACGTGTTTCATCACAGTGGATGATCCGACTGCTCAACAGGCTTTCGCACATCAGATTCAGCAGCGGCTGGAAGTGCTCACTGCATTGAATCACCCAGCGTGCCAGGGTTTGGCGCGGGATATCGACACCGTGGCGCCCCAACACTTTTTTGAAGCGATGAAGCGGTAAGCCGTCTACATATTTGGTGGTGAGCAGCATGGCCAGCACACTTGGGCTAGCCATGCTCTTCTCGATCACCTGGTCAGGCTTGTCCGCCGTTACAGGCGCTGACTCGCAGTCGCGGCAGCCATACACCTTGCGAACATGTTTGATGACG
>NZ_JACVVH010000124.1:0-301 GCF_016647865.1 Pseudomonas sp. S60
ATCCATCGCCTCTGTTGCTGGCGCTGACGTCGGCAAGTTCGAGCAACTGACTCTGGATAAAACTCCAGTCACCACCACTGTCACCGACGAACCAGGCTCGGGTACCCCAGGCACGGGTAACCAAGGCGACCTGGTGCAAGTCACCATCACTGCCGACCAAACTTCGGTCGCAGAAAACGTTAAACCGACCTTTACCGTACAGATCAACACTGCACTGGCCCACGACTTGGTCGTGACCCTGAGCAACAATGCCCAGGTCACCATCAAGGCTGGCCAAACCAGCGTGTCGTACGAGCACGCT
>NZ_JACVVH010000125.1:0-296 GCF_016647865.1 Pseudomonas sp. S60
CGGTGCCATGCACCGCGCTGCCTGCTTCGCGGGTAAACCCGCTCCCACAGGAGAGGGGTCCACCCGCAAAAGCACCTGGTCAGGCGGAAGCGCCCAACTGGCCTGGGCGTCGCACCTGGGGCCGCGGGACATTGGCGGCTGAAGTACCAGACGAGAAGGTCACCAACGAGACAGACAGCAGAATCAGGCCTCCACAGAGGCACCCACACTGCTAGTCAGAAAAATTGCCCAATCCTTGAGGGCGAAACTGTCTTCCACAAGATCTCAAAGCTGGCGCAATCACTGTGGGAGCGGGT
>NZ_JACVVH010000126.1:0-289 GCF_016647865.1 Pseudomonas sp. S60
GTTCGCCGTCAGTGTCGCGGTGGTGGTATCGATCGAATCGTTGATCGTGGTGACGGCTGGAGTCGGGTTAGGAGTCAGCTGTTCGAAATTGCCGCCAACCGCATCTTTGATTGTCACGCTGACAGTAGAATTGCTGCCACCGTTGTAAACGTCATTGGGCGGCGTCTGGAAGTCGATGCTGCCCTGAGTTTTACCCGCTTCAACAGTGATGACCTGGCCGTTGGACAGAGTCACGGTGACCGGCGTTTGAGCCGGGTTGGTCAGCGTCACGGTGTAAGTGATCACGCCA
>NZ_JACVVH010000127.1:0-271 GCF_016647865.1 Pseudomonas sp. S60
CGATGCGGCGACGCCACAGTTGCCGCTCTTCGACGAAGCGGAAAGCCTGGCAGAACCCTTGGATGAGGCTGGCGACGAAGAAGTCGTTGCACCGACCAAGCGCCGTGGTAAACGCAAACCACTGCCGGCTGATTTGCCGCGTATCGAGGTTGTCCACGAGCTGCCCGAGCATGAGCTGACGTGCACTTGTGGCTGCCGCAAACATGCCATTGGTGAGGAGGTCAGCGAACAGCTTGAAATCGTCCCGATGCAGATTCGCGTCATCAAACAT
>NZ_JACVVH010000128.1:0-266 GCF_016647865.1 Pseudomonas sp. S60
CCCCCACCTGGTCATGCACCCTACCTGTTGGGGCAGGTTCCCACAGTGGATTGTGCCAACTGTCAGATCTTATGGAAGACAGCTGCCCCCCACCTGGTCATGCACCCTAACTGCTGGGGCAGGTTCCCACAGTGGATTGTGCCAACTTTCAGATCTTGAGGAAGACAGTTGCTCCCACCTGGGCATGCACCCTATCTGCTGGAGCAGGCGCCCTACCTGTGGGAGCGGCGGTGCGGCGATCCGATTTACCCGCGAAGAGGCCGGTA
>NZ_JACVVH010000129.1:0-264 GCF_016647865.1 Pseudomonas sp. S60
AGCATCGGGGATCAGGTAAGCGCTTTGAATGTGGGGTTCATGGAGCGCTTACAAAAGATCTGCCCCATACGTCCTGTGCAATTGAAGCGTGCAATTCCACGGAAGCAGTTTTCACATAACAGAACTGGCTTTTGATCACACGAAATGGATGTTCGACCTTCGCTCGCGCCTGCGCTTTGCCCTTCTCGATCTTGCGTCTGGCTTTGTGGAGCGCCCCCGGTGTCAGGGTAGTTGTCGTGTCCCCCGCTTTTTGAAAAGCATTCC